>JAJQAS010000180.1 GCA_021203685.1 Clostridiales bacterium
CTCTGTTATACACCCGCTGTCAAGTGTGACACGTTTTTTGATGATTGCTATAGGCGTGAATTCGCGTGCTTAGACTTTATGATCCGCTTGCTTGAAGTAGCAACGTTTTATAATATTGGAATTTACTAATTTGAATTTTTAAAACTATTGCAAATTTGACAATTCTGTGATATTCTTAACTCACAAGCAAAAGTGTGTATATTTTCATCTATGCACTTATATGATTATGGAGGAATATTTTATGGCTACGAAAAATGAACTTAAAACCATCATTGACAAAATGGCAGAAATGATGGACTCCGTAGGTAAAGCGGTAGGAGTTAAGGAAGGCACTGGTAAAGCATTCAAAGGGGAACTTGCAATGTTTCTGATGTACCTTTCTGCATCTGATGGGGAAATCAAGTGGGATGAAGCGTCTGTCATTTCTGATTTGTGCGATTTAAATCTGACGCCACAATCAATTGGAGACTTCATTAGAAAGAATAATATTTATTCTACTGAATTTGAATCCAAAGTTCCTGCTACGCTGGACTTAATAGTTAAAGCTGACAACTTATTGATTAAAATGAATATGGATAATGGTCTTTCGGATGTCCCCAACTTGGTTATTTCTACCTATAAATATGCGGCAGAACAGCTGATAATGGCTGATGGAACAGCGGATGCTAATGAGCATAATGACTGCAAGATTTATATAGATATGATGGAAAGGTATGTTAGAAACAATTCCGATAGAAGGAAATCTTCCGTTTCGGGTTTTACCAAAAACACTGGAGGAGTTTCTGCACCCACCAAAAGTGGAGTTTCTGCGCCCACTAAAAGTGGAGTTTCTGCGCCGAAAAAGAAGGGTTAATTATTATGAATCGTGCATTAAAAGACGCTATTAGCAGTCTTTTTGATTTCTGTGATACTGGTAAATCAAACTGGAAGAATGCGAAGGGAATCAGCATTGAGCGGGATCAGTTGAAGACGGAATTTATAAATTTTGTTTCTTATCTTTCCGCATCTGATGGAACAATCGCAACATTTGAAGCAGAGTTTCTAAACACATATTTTGATGTATTCATGACTGCGGAAGAACTTAGAAAGTATATTGATAAAAATAACACATATACCTCAGAGTTTGAGCAAACAGTGCCCAAAACACTGATTAGCTTAGTTGAAAGGGATAATAACGTTTATGCGAATAGTGGAAAGCTTTCGATTTCTTACAGTGCTACTTACTGTGCGGTTTTCGAGTGTGTCGCTAAGGAGTTTTTAGTCTGTGATGGTGAAGCGTCTGAAACGGAGGTTTCAGATATGACCATTTACATTACTATGTTAAACGATTATCGAAGGAACAATTACGTCGGTCCTAAAAATGTAACATCCGGAATTGACGTTACTGTCATTCACGCTGGAGAAAATATTCCTAAAATTAACGAAAAAGGAGAAGTTGAAGAAACATTAGGCGATTTTTTGGAAGAACTAAATAATTTGGTAGGCTTAGAGACGGTAAAGAGGGACGTCAATTCTCTAATTCATTTGCAAGAGATTAAACGCTTAAGAAAAGCTCGTGGGCTGAAGGAAATCCCGGTTTCCAATCACTTGGTCTTTTATGGAAATCCTGGAACCGGAAAAACTACAGTAGCAAGGTTGCTTGCGAAGATTTATCATGCAATGGGAATCTTGTCTCAAGGACAATTTGTAGAGGTAGATCGTTCTGGTTTGGTCGCTGGTTATGTAGGGCAAACTGCATTAAAAGTACAGGAGGTTGTAAAAAGCGCATTGGGTGGTGTCCTATTTATAGATGAAGCTTATGCGCTAACCCATTCGAGCAGTAGCAATGATTATGGGCAAGAAGCAATAGACACACTCTTGAAGGCAATGGAAGACAACCGTGAGGATTTTATTGTCATTGTAGCAGGTTACCCAGAGTTAATGGTAAAGTTTATAGATTCTAATCCTGGCCTCAGATCTAGATTTAATAAATATATTAACTTTGAGGATTACTCCGTAGCAGAATTAACTCGAATTTACAAGGTTATGTGCCAAAATGCAGGTTATACATCGACAGATGAAGCATTTGCATATGCCACAGAAGTTTTTGAGACTAAATATAAAAATAGAGGCAAAAACTTTGCTAATGCACGTGAAGTGCGGAACTTTTTTGAAGCGGCTATTATTAAGCAATCAGATCGCTTGTTTGGAATGGAAAATCCAACAAACGAAGAACTATGCACATTAATTTTAGAAGATGTAAAGTAATTGCAAAAGTGATAGGCCGGATTGGCTGGCCTTCTCCTGTGCGGGAGTAGTGTATGCGCCCCGCTTATAGATGAATGTGCTACTCTAACAGAGCAACTGCCCCGGCTGGAACTTCAGCCGGGGCAGTTGAAATGATGAAAATATTTTTCAAGTATCATGATCTGTGCAACTGTAGGCTTGGATAAGCCATATTTTCAGAAAAAGTAATGCTTTTTATTGAAAATAAGATCAAACCCCGGCCCGTTTGGGCTGGGGTTCGCAGGGGCTTGGGGGTAGCAGGCCACCAACAAGCAGCGGAGGTATATACCGAGGCATTGCTTGAGCTGGAGTTGAAAAGTTCCTGCGAGTCTATTAGGAAATGTCCTTCTGTCAAATTCTGAATTTTTTCTTTGCAGTCTGAGTTCCCTTATTAGTTTTTTTCAAAACTAAATTATGGTTTTGACGCCCTTGACACTGCTTTTTGAGTTTGCTATGATAAAATTAGTTAATACCGCCAAAACCAGAACGAAGCGGTTGATTGAAAGAATGTCAAGTATCTGATTTTAGAGGGAAAGGGTAATCGCCGCTCGCTATTAGCCCGTTCACGATCAGTGAAACGGGAAGCGCAATAGCCACTCATAAGGCAACGCCAGGCGAAGCGCAAAAAAATGAGAAACAGGGGGGTATACAAGAATGAACTGTTGCACGAGTCAAAGTATCAAGCGCCAGGCGCTTCCAAGTTGGTTTTTCGCTAATCTGCTGAAGATGCGTCCCACGGGGGACCGGGAGGCCGTCTGATGACGGCGGCGCAGCTCTGTCCCTACATCGTCCGCCTGCTCCACGCGCCGGTCCGGGTCTATAACCCGGAAGGGACACTGACAAAACTCTATGTGGACAACGACGAGCAGGAGGACGTGCTGGAGCGGGACGCCGCTTTTCGGAAACAGCTGTTGGAAAAAGGTCGGGAAAACCACCCTCTGCTCCACCTGGAGGCCAATCAGGTCATCTACGGTATTGTGCAGGGCGTCGGCGAGACCTATCTGCTGGGCCCCTGCGGCCTGACAGATGACACGATCTCTGCGGCCAACCTGCTGAAACGCCTCCACGGACTGTCACCGGACAAACCCTATCGGGTCAGCTCCGCCATGATCGATGATTTCTACTGTGTGACGATGATGCTATCCGAAGCGGTGACCGGAAAGTCGGAGGACTTCAACCAGATGTGGCTGGACAGCTTTTGTGACACTGTCATGCTGGAGGACGAAAGCCGACAGATGAACCGGGTCTTTTACGCGAACCAGGAGAACAGGACCCTCCACAACTCCTACCAGCAGGAAATGCGGGAGCAGGAGAGCATCCGCACCGGCAACCGGGAGGCGCTGCTGGAGAGCTTTGGAGAGGCCTCTGTGGGACAAATTGGCAGACTGGCCTCCACGAAACTGCGATGGGCAAAGAACCTGGCCATTGTGGTGATTACTTTGGCCAGCCGCTCTGCCATTGCCGGTGGCGTGCTGCCTGAGATTGCGTTCTCCATGTCGGATGCTTTCATTCAGCAGGTGGAGCAGCAGCAGAACGAAGGGGACGCCATTACCCTGGCCCGACAGGCTGAGCTGGAATACTGTCAGGCAGTTCATGATATGTCCGCAGAGGCAGGCCGGAGTACTCTGGTCACTGACTGTAGAAATCTGGTTTTGCAGCAGCTACACACACGCATCGAAATTCAGGAGCTCGCCAGGCAACTGGACGTGACCCCAGGCTACCTCTCGCAGACGTTCCTCCAGGAGGAGGGGATTAGCCTCAAGGACTACATCACCCGGGAGAAGCTGCGCTTTGCCAAGCAGCAACTCATCTACTCCAACGACTCCTACGAGACTATCGCCTACACCTTTGCCTTCTCCTCTCAGAGCCATTTTGGGCAGGTGTTTAAGAAGTGGGAGGGCATGACCCCCGGTCAGTACCGGAAAAAGTATGGCCACGTCAAGTAGGCGAAAAAACAGTAGCCGTTAGTCAATTTAAACAAAAAACGTTTGAGCTTTTGACAAATATGTAGAAAAACAGGCTGAATTTGGAAATTTGACACAGCGCCGGGAAATTTGATATTTTCCGGCGCTGTTTTTTTCTATGATATAGCCATCACAGGCATCGAATCATTAACAGGAGATAAGATGCCAGCCGATATAGAATATGTACGGAAAACATCTTGCGGAGAGGAGCAAAAATAACGCACGTTGCCATTTGCATAATGGCATTTCGTGAAAGCAAGTGCCTGTATGTATCATTTTACAAGGAGGAAGAAAAAATGTTACAATTGCTTATCAACCTGCTGACCCCCCTGTTCACCAGTATGGGCGTCAGCGCATCTGACGTGCAGAGCTACGCCAACATACTCAGCTGCTATATCTACGCCATCCTGGCGCTGATCGCCGTGCTCATCGTGGTGCTGATTGCGGCCCACTGGGTCAAGAAGGGCACCCGCCATGTGGTCCGCTGGTCCGCCGTGGTGGCCGTGGTGCTGGTCATCGGCATCCTGGCCAACGTCATCTGCTTCGGCCCCATGTACAGCACGCTTTCCGCCGTCCTGAACGGCACCGTGGAGTTGTCTGACGAGACGGTGGCCGCCAGTACCGCCGTCGTGCAGGAGTTGGGCGAAGATGGCATCGTCCTGGCTAAGAACGACGGTCTGCTCCCCCTGTCCTCTGACACCACCAACCTGAACGTGTTCGGCTGGGCCTCCACCATCCCCATCTACGGCGGCACCGGCTCCGGTTCTTCCAGCACCGAGGGCAACGTCAGTATTCTCCAGTCCCTGGCTGACGCCGGTTATACCACCAACGAGACCCTGACCCAGATGTACACCGACTACCGTTCCGAACGGCCGGAGGTGGGCCTGACTTCGCAGGACTGGACCCTGCCGGAACCCACTGTGGACTACTACACCGATGAAATCATGGAGGAGGCCAAGGAGTTCTCCGACACCGCCGTCATCGTCATCAGCCGCTCCGGCGGCGAGGGTGCTGACCTACCCACTGATATGTACGCCGTCATCCATGGCACTTATAACGAGGCGGATGTAGCCGAAGCTGCCTCCACAGTCGGCTACACCAACGCCTCCTACACCAACAACGGCGACTATGATGACTTCGACGAGGGCGAGCACTATCTGGAGCTGTCCAACACTGAGGAAGCCATGGTGGAACTGGTCTGCTCCAATTTCGACAACGTCATCGTCATTATCAACGCCAACAACGCCATGGAACTGGGCTGGACCGACGAGTATGACAGCATCAGCGCCGTCCTGCTGGCCCCCGGCGCAGGCGTTTCCGGCTTCACCGCCTTGGGCGAGATCCTCAACGGCACCCTCAGCCCCTCCGGCAGGACCGCCGACACCTTTGTCAAGGACCTGACCAACACCCCCACCTGGAACAACATCGGCTCCTTTACCTACACCAACATTGAGGACATTCAGGAGGCCAACACCGCTGCGGATGCCTCCTATCTGGGCACCGCCACCTTTGTGAACTACGTGGAAGGCATCTACGTAGGCTACAAGTATTATGAGACGGCCTCGGACGATGGGGTCATCAACTATGACGACTATGTCCAGTATCCCTTTGGCTACGGTCTGAGTTACACCACCTTTGAGCAGGTCATTGAGAACTTCTCGGTCAGTGACACCACAATTACCTTTGACGTGACCGTCACCAACACCGGCTCTGTGGCCGGCAAGGACGTGGTAGAGGTCTACTACACCCCGCCCTACACCAACGGCGGCATTGAAAAGGCCTCCGTCAACCTGGTGCAGTACGCCAAGACCGAGACCCTGGAGGTTGGCGCCTCCCAGACCATCTCCTTCGAGATTGCGCTGGAGGATATGGCCTCCTACGACTCCGAGTGCCTCAAGACCGAGAACGGCGGCTACATTCTGGAGGCCGGTGACTACACCATCTCCATCCGCTCCGACTCCCACACGGTTCTGGACGAGGAAACCTTCACTCTGGACGCCGACATCGACTACAGCGTGACCGGCCGGGAATCCGACGACGCCATAGCCACCAACCAATTTGAGGACTACTCCGCCGGTGACGTGACCTACCTCTCCCGTGCGGACGGCTTCGCCAACTATAACAAGGCCACCGCCGCCCCCGCCGAGGAGGATTACGAGATGGACGATGAGACCAAGGCCGCTGTGGAGCTTAGCCTGGTCGCCACCTACGACTCCACCCTCTATGATGACGACAGCGACGAAATGCCCACCACCGAGGCCGACAACGGCCTGACCCTGTCCGACCTGACTGGGCTGGACTACGATGATGAGCTGTGGGAAGATTTGCTGGATCAGCTGTCCGTAGACGACATGATCACCCTGGTCTGCATGGGCGGATTCCAGACCGCTGAGATCTCCTCTGTGGGCAAGGTTGCTACCTCTGACTGCGACGGCCCCGCCGGTGTCAGCAACATCCTGACCGGCGCACAGGGCACCGCCTTCGGCACCGAGGTTCTGATGGCTCAGACCTGGAACACCGAGCTGGCCTACCGTCTCGGCGAGGCTATGGGCACTGAGTACGCCGAAGTGGACAACTACGGCTGGTACGGCCCCGCCATGAACACCCACCGCTCCGCCTTCGCCGGCCGGAACTACGAGTATTACTCTGAAGACGGCGTGTTGGCCGGTTACTTCGCCGCAGCCCAAGTCAACGGCGCTGCCAGCAAGGGCGTTTACGCCTACATCAAGCACCTTGCGCTGAACGACCAGGAGACCAACCGCTGCGCCGTCCTGCTGACCTACTCCAACGAGCAGGCCATCCGGGAAATCTACCTGAAGCCTTTCGAAATCTGCGTCAAGAACTATGAGGGCACCGGCCTGGCCGTCATGTCCTCCTACAACTGGATTGGCACCATCCCCTGCGGTGCCAACGGCAACCTGTTGAACAACGTCCTCCGGGATGAGTGGGGATTCCAGGGCTTTGTGGAAACCGACTATGACGGCGGCTTCGGCTACCAAATCGCTGACCACAGCGTCCGCACCGGCAACGACCTGATGCTAGGCTTCTATGTCAACACCGGCAACAACGAGTTCAGCGACCTGAGCGCCACCATGGTGCAGGCCCTGCGCCAGGCCAGCAAGAACATCCTCTATGTGGTCGGCAACAGCGGCTACTACACCAACGAGTCCACCTCCGGTGGCATGAGCAACATGATGAAGATGTTCCTGCCCATCGACATCATCGGCGGCCTGGTGCTGGTGGCTGTGGAGGCCATCGTCCTGGTGCGCTGGATCAGGAAGCGCAAGGCGGCGGCTGACGCCTAACCATTGACACTGATTGTTTCCTCTTTATGCTTCCCAAAAGGGCCTCCCGGTTCGCCGGGAGGCCCCAAGAAAACGACTGGGTATTATTCTTCACTA
>JAJQAS010000090.1 GCA_021203685.1 Clostridiales bacterium
AGCACCGGCTTCGACTGGTCGGAGATCAGCCCCACCATCTTCGGTGCTGTGTTTGAAAGCACCCTGAACCCGGAGACCCGTCGTTCCGGCGGGATGCACTACACCAGCATTGAGAACATTCACAAGGTCATCGACCCGCTATTTCTGGACGACCTGAAAGCGGAATTTGTATCCATCTGCGAGAACAAGGTGCTGCGAACCAGGAACAAAAAGCTGGAGGCGTTTCAGCGCAAGCTGGCGTCTCTGACGTTCCTGGACCCTGCGGCGGGCAGTGGAAATTTCCTCACAGAATCGTATCTATCACTTCGGCGGCTGGAAAACGATGTGCTTCGTGAGCTGTCTACGCAAATCGTGATGGGCGCGTTCAACAACCCCATTCAGGTCTCCATCGGGCAGTTTTATGGAATCGAAATCAACGACTTCGCTGTGTCAGTGGCAAAGACCGCCCTGTGGATAGCCGAGAGCCAGATGTTGAAAGAGACGGAATCCATTGTGATGATGCACCTGCCCTTCCTGCCGCTGAAATCCTACACCAACATCATCGAGGGGAACGCCCTGCGGATGGATTGGGAGGACGTGGTGCCGAAGGAGAAGCTAAAATTCTGCATGGGCAACCCTCCATTCGTCGGCTATTCTCTGCAATCTAAAGAGCAGAAAAGCGACATTCTCTCCGTTTATGTGGACGAAAAGGGCAAACCCTATAAAACGGCGGGCAAAATTGATTATGTCTCCGGCTGGTACTTCAAGGCGGCTCAGCTGATGCAAGGGACGAACATCCACACCGCCTTTGTCTCCACCAACTCCATCACCCAAGGAGAACAGGTGGCCAGCGTTTGGAAACCGCTTTATGACCGGTTTGGTATCCATATCGACTTTGCCTATCAGACTTTCCGCTGGGACAGCGAGGCCAGCTTGAAGGCCCATGTGCATTGTGTGATTGTTGGATTTAGCACTACCCCCCCCCCGCAGGGAAAAATTACCTGTGCTTTACGCCGGCCAAAGGCTTCGCATTGTTGACAATATCAATGCTTACTTACTTGATGCACCCACTATTTTTGTTCAAAGCCGTAAAACACCCATTTCAGATGTTCCAGAAATGACAACGGGCAATCGTCCCGCAGATGGTGGGCATTTGATCATTGAAGCGAATGAATATGAAGATTTCATCCAGAAAGAACCTGCTGCTCAAAAATATATCAAAAAACTTGTTGGCTCCGCTGAATTTATCAACAACAAAAAGCGGTGGTGCCTCTGGCTGGTAGATGTAACTCCGGCTGAATTGAGGAAAATGCCTCTGGTTATGAAACGGGTTCAGGCTTGCAAAGAGGATCGGGAAAATGCGACAGATGCAGGGCGCAGGAAATTGGCTGCACGTCCTGCTCTCTTTAGAGAAACCAAAAATCCCGCATCATTTGTTATTGTACCTGCAACATCTTCGGAGCGTAGAAAGTACATACCGATTGGCTTCCTTGATGGCAATACGATTGCAACAAACGCTGTAATTATCATACAAAATGCACAGATATATCATTTTGGAATCTTGACTTCCAATGTTCACATGGCATGGATGCGAGCTGTCTGTGGCAGACTGAAGAGCGACTACCGTTACTCCAAAGACATTGTCTACAACAACTTCCCCTGGCCCACTCCCACCGAGGCCCAAAAAGCCAAAATCGAACAGACCGCCCAGGGCATTCTGGACGCCCGCGCCCTGTACCCGGACAGCAGCCTGGCCGACCTCTACGACGAGCTGACTATGCCCCCGGAGCTGCGCACCGCCCACCAGCGCAACGACCGGGCTGTGATGCAAGCCTACGGCTTTTCCGTGAAGGACATGACGGAATCTACCTGTGTGGCTGAGCTGATGAAGCTGTATCAGAAACTGACAGCGGAGAAGAAATAACGCCTAATAATAGAAAAGAGCGGGTGTCCCTGCAACACCCACTCTTTTTCTATGTCCGTTGAGCTGCCTCATTGACGTCATCCGAATCAAAAGCGGCCTCTGTTGCCGGGTCGTAGTCAGATGCTCCGCCTAAGCGCAGGGAATGAGCAACTTTTTCAACTATTTTGGCTTAATTTTTCCAGCACCTCGGCGACCTCTTCCTTGGTGCAAAGGCCAAAGGAGACAACATTGCGCAGCGGGATGGAAGCGGCGATGGCCTCGGACATGGCGTCGCTGACCGCTTCATCGGAACTCTCAGATTCGTTCGCTTCTGACCCATCACCGAAAAAGTCATCCATTTTCTTTTTCAGAAACAGGCCATACTCCCGTGTGCGCGGGTCGCTAAGAAGTTCACCGAACGTGGTATTCATATGAAGCTTCAGCGGAAGCTTTTGAGCGCTGTTCATCTGCAACGTGAGGCTCTGACGAATATCGCGGGATGAGGAACCGGCGAGGATCTCATACGTTCCGCTGCCGATGAACCAATCGTGTAGATCCGTGTTATACCAGGAAAAGCTTCTTGGCTCAAACGTCACGCTGACGGTTTTTGTCTCACCGGGTTCCAACGCGACCTTCTTAAATCCCTTCAACTCTTTCTTGGGACGACGACAGGTTCCGGTCCGGTCGGCAACGTAGAACTGAACAGCTTCTTTGCCTGTCCGGTTCCCGGTGTTTGTGACATCCACGGAGACGGTCAGCGTGTCCGTATCGGTCAGGACGCTTTTGTCGGTGCGCAGATTGGAGTACCGAAATTCCGTGTAGGAAAGACCGTGGCCGAATGGGAAAGCAACTTCCATCTCTTTGGCATCGTAGTATCGATATCCGACAAAAATCCCTTCCTGATAATGAACCTCGGCTCCGTCGCCAAAATTCAGGTGCGCTGGATTGTCGGAAAGCTTGATGGGCAGTGTCTCCGCCAGCTTGCCGGACGGGTTCACTTTGCCATATAAAATGTTGACAACAGCACCGCCGACGGCTTGTCCGCCCAGATACGCCTCGACGATGCCCTTTACCTTTCCGCGCCAGGGCATTTCAACCGGGGAACCGTTGTGAAGGACGACAATCGTGTTTGGCTGTACGCGCAGAATCTCGTCAATCAGGCGGTTCTGGCAGTCTGGCAGATGCATATGAGAGCGGTCATAGCCCTCGGACTCAAAGCTGTCCGGCAGTCCGGCAAAGATGACGGCTTTGTCGGCAGCCGCCGCAGTACGAATCGCTTCTGCAACGGCGTCTTCCTCGTAAACGTCGTCGTTTGCCGGGTACCCCTGCGCATAGGAGACGGTATATCCGGCAGCAGCTGCCATATCGAGGGCACTGTCTACGCGAAAGCTGTTGATATGGGAGCTGCCACCACCCTGGAAGCGCGGCGTTTTGGCGAAGCCACCGATAAATGCGACAGATTCCTCAGCAGACAGTGGCAGGATGCTGTCCTCATTTTTCAGCAGAACAATAGATTCCTCCGCAATATGCCGTGCGAGCTCGTGGTCGTCATTGAGATTCAGCGTTTCCTCCTGGCGGTTATCCAGATAGCGGAAAACGCTGGAAAGAATCCGCTCGACTGACCGGTTCAGGATGGCCTCGTCCAAAGTGCCATCGGTGACGGCCCTGACGATTTCCTGATCATTGATTCCGCCGGAAGCAGGCATCTCCAGCTCCAGACCGGCTTTTAGTGCTTCGACCCGGTCATTGACCGCGCCCCAGTCAGACATGACATATCCTTTAAAGCCCCATTCGTCGCGCAGAACCTCGGTCAGAAGCCACGGATGTTCGGAAGCGAACGTGCCGTTCAGCCGGTTATAGGAACACATCACCGTATACGGCTGTGATTTTTTCACCGCCGTCTCGAATGCGGGAAGATAGATTTCGCGCATCGTGCGCTCATCGACCTCAGAAGAGCAGTTCATGCGGTTGTACTCCTGATTGTTTGCGGCAAAGTGCTTGAGGGAGGTTCCAACGTGCTGGGATTGTACGCCGTTGATGAAAGCAGCCGCAGCTTCACCAGCAAGATAGGGGTCCTCGGAATAGTATTCAAAATTCCGACCGCACAGAGGGGAGCGCTTGATGTTTACCGCGGGGCCGAGGATCACAGAGAGGTCAGTGGCCTGCGCTTCCTTACCAATAGCCACTCCCATTTCCTCTAAAAGTTCGCGGTCAAAGGAGCAGGCACTTAAAACAGCCGGCGGGAAACATACGGCGCGGATGCTTTCATTGATGCCGAGGTGGTCGGCCTTGTCATCCTGTTTGCGCAGACCGTGAGGGCCGTCGCTGACCATCACGCCGGGAATGCCAAGCCGTTCCACACCTTTCAGATGCCAGAAATCCTGACCGGAGCACATACCGGCTTTTTCTTCCAGTGTCATTTTTGCCACAAGTTCTTTTACATTTCGTTCCATAAGCGTTCCTCCTTTTTGCTGTAAAAATACCCTCAATGTGAAATTTCATGCTGCATCTGTGCTGATGCAGCCCTGTTTTACATTGGAGCGGTACAGTGAACAACTGCTGTACATAAATTACAAATTAAAAATAGCACAGTAAGTAAAAAGAGTGTAGTAAAATCTTGCGATTTATAGTAAAATGTTGTCGTAAGCGAAGAATCACATTGAAATGAAAATTGAGATGGCATTGTGGGGGATGGCAGATGGGATCTGAAATGAAGAAACTGAACCGCAGGGAAGAACGAAAGGCAGGACAGGAAAGTAATTTATTCCGGCGAAGAGAAGGCACAGAGCCGCACATGTCTTATGCTCATGAGAAAGAGCGGCATCGCGTGATTACCGAAGGACGGTGTGATCTGCTGGATGAGGCGTTGAAAATACCGGCGGATGGAACGTCGGGGATTCTCGCACGAGACCCGCTGAGAGCCAGAAAAAATCTCTTCATAACTGCGATTACGACATTTACCAGAGCAGCCATGGACGGAGGACTGCCGGAAGAGATTGCCTACGCGATGAGCGACACGTTTATTTTGCAGGGAGAGGACTGCCAGACATTCGTGGAACTTGAAGAACTGTATCTTGAGGCATTCCGGGATTTTACCTATGCAGTCAGCGAGGAAAAAGAGCGTCAATACAGTGCCGTGATTGAGGCGGTATTTCAGTATATCCATATCCATCTGCATGAAAAAATTACACTTGAAATGGCGGCGGAAGCGGTGGGCATGAGCGCATGTTATCTGTCAAGGATTTTCAAAAGAGAGACCGGAGAATCATTTGTGGATTATATTCAAAAAAAACGTGTGGAGGCGGCAAAGCACATGCTGATTTATTCTGACTATACATTGGCGGCCATCAGTGAATATCTGCACTTTTCGACGCAGAGCTATTTCATCCGCGTTTTTCGAAAGCAGACCGGCATGACGCCGGGACAGTATCGGAAGTACTATAAGACAACAGGAAAATGGTGATTTTTCCTTCAAATATACATTGAGCTAGAGAAAACATCCGATGTCGGCATCGACTGGCCGCCGTATGCCGGATGATGGGCGGGATACGATGCGGATGCCTGGGATGATGTATCAATAACGGAATGGATAGAGATTTTTTCATTTTTGGTGCCCTGACAGGCAACGACAAACCCCACCCGCAAAAACGGGTGGGGTTGCCAGGATGTATCGCTCGAAAAGGGATAACTTGCGCTTACTTGATGACCTGGATGGACTCACGGTCACTGAACAGGAACACCACGATCAGGAACACAATGCCCTGGATCAGCTGCTGCATGGCGGTGGTGAAGCCCAGCATGACCAGGCCGGTGCTCAGGAACTTGTAGAGCAGCACGCCCACGATGATGTTGGTGAAGCGGGACTTTGCGCCGCCGGAGATGGGCATACCGCCCAGCACCAAAGCGATGAGGATCTGTGTCTCCAGCTGGTTGCCGCCGGTGGAGGTGACGGAGCCAACCTTGATGGCGTTGACGAAAGCCGCGAAGCCGGTGATGGCGCCCGCCGCTACATAGACCAGGAACTTGGTCTTTTCGACCTTGATGCCCGCGAAACGGGCCGCCTTCTCGCCTGCGCCGATGGCCTTCAGGTTGGAACCCAGGCTGGTGAACTTGTAGAAGAAGAACCCGATGGCCAGCACCACCAGGGTGATGGTCAGCATGAAGGGCATGGTGTTGAGGTTGGAGATAGTACTGACGGCGTACACCGGGGACTTGGTGGTCAGGAAGGAGACCAGGCCCCGGAGGGCGTACATCATACAGTTGGTGACGATGAAGGAGGGGATTTTACGGACCACATGGAAGTAGCCGTTGACCGCGCCCAGCAGACCACCGGCCACGATGCCGCCGATGATGGCTAGGAACAGGTTGATGTTGGACAGATAACAGACCACGATACAGGTAACGCCCATCAGGGAACCCTGGGAGAAGTCCAGACAGCCCATGCTCATGACGAAGAACACGCCCATGCAGGCGATGGCCAGCATATAGGTCTGGCTCAGCAACAGTTTCAGGTTGGTGGGGTTGACGATTCGTCCCTCTGTCAGGATGGCAAACAGGATGATAACGAAGAGCAACCCGGCTACGGGAAGGATCTCCCGGATCATTGCGCGATTGATTTTGTTTTTCATGTCCCCGCCTCCTTAAACCATCTTGTCGATCAGGGGCTCTTCAGACAGGTCCGGGCTTCTGGTAAATTCGCCGCTGACCTTTCCGTCGCGCATGATGACGATGCGGTCGCTCATGCCCAGCAGCTCCATGATCTCCTCGGAGATCATCAGCACTGCCTTCCCTTCTTTTCTCATGCGGTCCATCAGGTCGTAGATGTCCGCCTTTACCATCACGTCGATGCCGCGGGTGGGGCTGTCCAGAATCAGGATGTCCGACCCCTTGCCGATCCACCGGGCCAGAACCACCTTCTGCTTGTTGCCGCCGGACAGGTTGGAGACGAACTGGTCCACGTTGACCATCTTGACGCTCATCATCTTGGCGTACTTGTTGGCGAACTCCTTCATCTTCTTGCCGGAGAGGAGGAAGCCCATGTCCCGCATGGAGGGGAGGGTGATGTTGTCCTGGATGGTGTCGTTGATGACCAGGGACTCGTTGTCGCGGTCCTTGGAAGCGTAGGCCATGCTGTGGTTGATGGCGGTGTTGATGTCGTTGATGGGGGTGCCGTCGCCCAGGGTAACGGTGCCGGTGCGGTCATAGGACGCGCCGAAGGCCGCCTTACCCAGTTCGTGCATTCCGCAGTCGCTCAGGCCGCCGATGCCCAAAATCTCGCCCTTGTGCAGGTCCAGGTTGACGTGGTTCAGCTCGCCGGGGACGGAAACGTCCTTCAGGGAGAGCACCACCTCGTCGGAGACCTTCTCGCCGTAGTCGGTGCGGTAGTAGCGGTCGCCCAGCTCACGGCCCACCATCAGGCGTTTCAGGTCGTCCTCGTTCACGTCGTCGGCGTTGACAGTGGCGATGAAGTCGCCATCCCGGAGGATGGAGATGCGGTCGGAGTAGTGCAGCACCTCGCCCAGGTCGTGGGAAATGAAGATGACGCAGTTGCCCTCTTCCCGGATGCGGAGCATATGCTTGAACAGCTCGTCGCGGCCGCTCTGGTTCAGGGCGGTGGTGGTCTCGTCCACCACCACGATCTTCGGGTGGAAGTAGGTGGCCTTGACGATCTC
>JAJQAS010000269.1 GCA_021203685.1 Clostridiales bacterium
CTCTCGCCTCCCCTGAAAGGGGAGGGGGACCATGCGAAGCATGGTGGAGGGGTTTACCACCTCAAACCAGCTCAAAGGCCGGTTCAGAGGAATCCGCAGAAAAGGTTGCTTACTCGTACAGCG
Organism: Clostridiales bacterium; assembly: GCA_021203685.1. GTDB lineage: Bacteria > Bacillota > Clostridia > Oscillospirales > Oscillospiraceae > Onthomonas. The sequence goes on from JAJQAS010000269.1 coordinate 124, forward strand.
GGAACTGCTCCGTCAGGGCCAGGACGCGCTCAGAAATGTCGTCCTTCTTCTCCTCGTAGCAATAGATGCAGTCGGCGATGCAGTCGGCGATGACCTTCATCTCGGCCACGCCCATGCCCCGGGTGGTGGCGGCGGGGGTGCCCAGCCGGACGCCGGAGGTGACGAAGGGGCTGCGTTTCTCGCCGGGGACGGTGTTCTTGTTGGCGGTGATGTGAACGCTGTCCAGCCGGGCCTCCAGCTCCTTGCCGGTGACGTCCTCCTCTTTCAGGTCCACCAGCAGCAGGTGGTTATCAGTGCCGCCGGAGACCAGCTTGACGCCCCGGGCGGTGAGGCCCTCGGCCAGCGCCTGGGCGTTCTCCACGATTTTGTGGGCGTACCCCTTGAAAGCGGGCTGCAAGGCCTCCCCGAAGCACACGGCTTTGGCGGCGATGATGTGCTCCAGCGGTCCGCCCTGGGTGCCGGGGAACACGGCGGAGTTGATGCGCTTGGCAAGATACTCGTTGTTGGTCAAAATCAGGCCGCCCCGGGGACCGCGCAGGGTCTTGTGGGTGGTGGTGGTGACCACGTCGGCGTAGGGGACGGGGTTCTGGTGCGCGCCGCCCGCCACCAGACCGGCGATGTGGGCCATGTCCACCATCAGGTATGCGCCGTAGCCGTGGGCGATCTCCGCCAGCTTCTCGAAGTCGATGGAGCGGGGATAGGCGGATGCGCCCGCCACGATGAGCTTGGGGCGGATCTTCCGCACCGCTTTGGCCACCTCGCCGTAGTCGATGAAGCCGTTGTCGTCCACGCCGTAAGAGACGAAGTTATAATTCTTGCCGGACATATTCACTGGGGAACCGTGGGTCAGGTGGCCGCCCTGGGACAGGTCCATGCCCATAACGGTGTCGCCCAGGTCCAGCAGGGCGAAGTAGACAGCCAGATTGGCCTGCGCGCCGGAGTGGGGCTGGACGTTGGCATATTTCGCGCCGAAGAGCTTGCAGGCCCGTTCAATGGCGATGTTCTCCACCTGGTCCACATACATGCAGCCGCCGTAGTAGCGTTTGCCGGGGAGGCCCTCAGCGTATTTGTTGGTGAGGACGCTGCCCATGGCCGCCATGACGGCGGGGGAGACGATGTTTTCGCTGGCGATCAGCTCGATGTTTTGCCGTTGACGGTTCAGTTCCCGGCCCATGGCCTGGGCGACTTCCGGGTCAACGGACTGGATGAGCCCGATGGAGTCCTGCATTTCCTGATACATAATAGTTCCCTCCAAAAAGACAGTTTGTACGCTTGCTCCCAGTAATATACCAGATTTCCGCCTCTTTCTCAAGAAGAAGATGTGACAAACGACTTGCATTTTTCCCGATTGCTGTTAGAATAAATGTGAAAAAAGCGGAGGAGGAACGGCGCTGTTGGACGCACAAATGGTTTTAACCGAAAAACAGACCCAGCGTATGCGGGGTATCCGGGCCCGAAACGCCCTCTCCGCCGGGCAGCGGGAGGAATACAGCCGCCGCATTTGCGAAAAAATCGCCGGGCTGAGCGCCTTTCAGTCGGCGGAGACGGTGTTGCTCTACGCAGCGTTCCGGGCGGAGGTCAGCTTAGACCCATTGCTCCCGGCGGCGGCGGGCAAGCGGCTGGCCTGGCCGGTGTGTTTGCCCCAGTGCCGGATGGCGGCGGCGATTCCCCAGGGCCCCGAGGGCTGGGAGACGGGGGCCTACGGCATCCGCGCCCCGGCGCTGGAACGGTCGCTGGTGGTGCCGCCGGAGGAGCTGGATTTGATTTTGGTCCCCTGCACCGCCTTCGACCCGGCTTGCCGCCGGGTGGGCATGGGCAAGGGCTACTATGACCGCTACCTGGCCCGGTGCGTCCGGGCGGTGAAACTGGGGGTGGCTTTCCAGTGCCAGCAGGTGGAGCGGGCCGCCGTGGAGGCCCACGACCTGCGGCTGGACGGGTTTATCACGGAGAGAGAGGTTTACACATGGAACAGATGACAGAAAAATCCTGCAACCAGTTCCTGGAGGAGCTGGCGGGCAAAGCACCGACCCCCGGCGGCGGCGGAGCCGCCGCCCTGGTGGGGGCCGTGGGCGTGGCCCTGGGCAACATGGTGGGCAGCCTGACCACCGGCAAGAAGAAATACGCCGCCGTGGAGGCCGACATCCAGCGGCTCAACGCAAAGGCGGAGGTCCTCCGCCGGGAGCTGGAGGAGCTGGTCACAGCGGACGCGGAAGCGTTTGCCCCCCTCTCCAAAGCCTACGGTCTGCCCAAGTCCACCCCGGAGGAGGCCGCCCACAAGACCCAGGTGATGGAGGCGGCGCTGGAAGATGCCTGTGCCGTCCCCATGAAGATCATGATGCGCTGCTGCGACGCGCTGGATCTCATCGAGGAATACGCCGAAAAGGGCAGCGTGATGGCGGTCTCCGACGCGGGGTGCGCCGCCGTGTTCTGCAAGGCGGCCTTGCAGGCCGCCAGCCTGAACGTGTTCATCAACACCAGGGCCATGCAGAACCGGAACCGGGCCAACCAGTTGAACCTGGAGGCGGACATTCTGCTGAGCAATTATCTGCCCAAGGCGGACAAGATTTTCGACCGGGTGAACCGGGGACTGCGGACGTATCGGTATTGACAATTGGCAATGTGCAATTATGTGGAGTTTCTGACGCTGCGCATTGCCACGCTTTCCAGAACGATAAAAAAACAGGGAGGAAAAACAATTATGGCAACGAAAAAAAGAAGCGCCGGAGGGGCTGCGGTCTCTTTTGTCCTCTGCTCCATCCTGTCCGTGGCGGCGGGCATCGCCGCAGTGGTGCTGCTGTTCCAGAAGTGGGTGGTGGCGGACCTGCTGGGCGGCGAGAGCTACTCCATTTTGGAATTTCGCCAGATGGTAAACGAACTCCAGGAGACGCTGGAGAGCGTACAGACCAATCTCGCCGGACTGGGGCTGGACATTCAGCTGGAGCTGGAGGGCTTTACCCGGTTTGACCAGGCGACGCTGTTACTGCTGGCTGCCGTCGTGGTGCTCATCGCCGTGCAGGCGATTTACGTCCTGCTGGTGCTGACGGGGCGACCGGCCAGCCGCGCCTTCGGCATTTTTGCGGGACTGCTGACCCTCCTCTTAGGCGCGGCGGTGATCGTGCTGTTTTTCTGGATGACCAGCCAGCTGAACGAGACGCTGACCCTGGCCAACGAGGCCCTGAGCACCGCCAGCAGCGCCGCCAACGACCTGCTGGGGACGCTGAGCGCCTACTTCCCCTCGCTCCAGGGAACCACGGTCAGCACGCTGACCCTGGACGTCAACGAAATGCTCCACCTGACCACGTTCCCCTTCCTTGTCACCGGCCTGGGGTTGGTGGAGGCGATTTTGGCCCGGTAACGGAACCACAGGAAGGAAAGAGACAATATGGCAATCATTCTGAAAGGCGCGCCCGTGGCGGCGGCGCTGAACCAGCGCACTCAGGCGCTGTGCGAACAGCTGAAACAAAAAAACGTTGTCCCCACCCTGGCGGTGGTCCGGGTGGGAGAACGGGAGGACGACCTCTCCTATGAGCGGGGGGTGACCAAACGCTGCCAGACCCTGGGCGTGGCCGTGAAGCAATTCGTGCTGGACGCCCAGGCTACCCAGGGGGAGCTGCTGGACGTCATCGGCCAAATCAACCGGGACAAAACCATTCACGGCTGTCTGCTGTTCCGGCCCCTGCCGCCCCAGATGGACGACCGGCAGGTCCGCGCCGCCCTGGCCCCGGAGAAGGACGTGGACGGCATCACCGACCTGTCCCTGGCGGGGGTGTTCACCAACACCAACGTGGGCTTCCCCCCCTGCACCGCCCAGGCCTGCGCGGAGATTTTGGACTTTTACGGGGTCGACCTCTCCGGCAAACGGGTGACGGTGGTGGGGCGCAGCCTGGTGGTGGGCAAGCCGGTGGCCATGCTGCTGGACAAACGCAACGCCACCGTGACCATGTGCAACTCCCGCACCCGTGACCTGCCCGCAATTTGCCGGGAGGCAGACGTGGTCGTTGTCGCCATGGGCAAGATGGGCGCCATCGGCGGCGACTGCCTGCGGCCCGGCCAGGTGGTGGTAGACGTGGGCATCCACGTGGATGAGGACGGCAAGCTCCGGGGGGACGTGTGCTTCGACCAGGCGGAGCCGGTGGTGGAGGCCATCACACCGGTGCCCGGCGGGGTGGGGGCCGTGACCACCGCGGTATTGGTGAACCATGTGGTACAGGCAGCTTCAATTAGCAATTAGCAATGTGCAATGTGCAATTATGGGAACCAGACGTTGGTACTCAGTGGAGAACTTGTACTATGCTGAGGGAAAGTGCTTATGGAACAGCAAGCACTTCCCCCTTGCCTCCCCTGAAAGGGCAGGGAGCGAAGCGGAAGTGCCGCTTGACGGCGGAGGGGTTTCCGGCGTATTTTCATGAAAACCAAAAACCGGAACAGACGAATCAACCACGTCTGTCCCGGTTTTCCTTTTGGGTCTTTATTTTGAATCACTGACAGGTTCGATTCAAAGGAACCACCTTGAAATCACGGTAATTGCACATTGCACATTGCAAATTGTTATCAGCCGAATCCCCCTGGCCCGTAATAGCCGCCGTACCCGCCGTAGTAGCCGCCGCCGCTGCCGCCGCAGCAGGAGCTGCCACAGCAGTTGCACAGCAGGTTCATCAGGCACAGGTACATACACCAGCTGTGGTGTCCCCCCATGGTGCAGAAGTTGGCGTTCTGCTGCTGGTAGAACTGGCCGCCCATCTGCACCTGCTGCAAGGCCATCTGGTACTCCATGTTGTTGGGGTCCAGGCGCACCGCCTGCTGGAGCTGCTGGACAGCGAGGATTTTGTTGCCCAGGCCGGAGTTGGCCAGCCCGCTCAGGTAATACCACCGGGCATTGTGCTCCTTGGCGTCCATCCGGTTGAGCACGTTCAGCGCGTCCTGGTAGCTGCCCACCTGGACGAAGTGCCACGCGGACTGAAATTCCGGGCCGTCCTGCCGGGTGTCGTAGGTGGTGCGGTGTTGGCTCTGCTGCTGGTAGCTGCGGAAGGGGTCGGAGTAGGCGGCGGAGCTGTTGTAGTTGGGCTGCTGCCGCTGGTACTTCTGGGGATTGTTGATCTGGTCGTAGGCGGCGTTGATCTCGTTCATCTTTTTGGCGCACTCCGGGTCGTTGGGGTGCAGATCGGGATGGTACTTCTTGGCCAGCCTGCGGTAAGCCTTCTTGATCTCGTCCGGCGGAGTGTCAGGAGTTACGCCCAATACTTTATAAGGATCGTCGATCATGGTTCGGTGGTTCCCTCCTGTCGCTTTTGCGCTTTCTTTTGCGTGTTCACCCACTGGGTCCAGACGCCGGAATAGAGGATGTTGCGGAGCAGGTCCAGATCCTGCTCCAGGGGAAGGGCCTCAAAGGCCAGGGTGCTCTCTCCGATGAGCATTTCCAGCACCGGCAGCGGCTCGAAGCCGCCGTTGGCCTCCCGGAAGGCGGTCACCGGGTTGTAGCGGCCTTTTTTCCGGTCGGCCTCCTCGTCCAGCACCGCGTCCATCACGTAGATGAAACGGCCCAGCCAGTCCCCCAGCCGCTCCAGGGTGGGCTGCCAGTAGCCCCCCTGGGGGGCGAACAGCCCGGCCATCAGCTGGCCGAAGCATTGGGAGGTGTCGTCCAGGCTGGCGGAGCGTTCCCGCTCCAGCGCGCCCAGCCGCTCCAGGCTGTCCGCCATCCGGCGGCACTGCTCCGGCCACCGCTCCCGGATATTCCGGCAGGCCGGGCGGAGGGCGGTGGCGCAGGCGTATTTGACTACATTTCGGTCGTCATCCCAGTCGTCCAGGCAGTTGTAGTAGGCCAGAGCCACGTTCATGTCCGCCCCGTAGTCGGTCCATTTGCTCTGCCGCCAGTTCTGTTTGCCCACGGGATGGGCGACGCAGCCCTTTTTGCCGGTGGCGAGGTCCGGTTCCTCCAGGCTGTCCAGCAGCAGCACCAGAAAGGTCATGTCGTAGGTCAGGGAAAGCCGAGCCGCCTGGCCGTGCCGCCGGCCGATGGCCCGGCACAGACCGCAGTAGACCGCCCGGTAGCGGTCGATCTGCTCGTCGCTCAAGATGGCCTGGTTGGCCACAACGTATCCAAACACGGCTCAGATGTTGGCCATGCGGTAGATTTCCAGCATATCGTTTTGGTCCAGCTTCACAAACGCACCGATGGTGCGGGTGCCCTGGAAGGAACAGCCCTTCGCCAGGGCCTTGAGGGTGGCCTCGTTCTGGACGCCGATGCAGTCCCCCAGACAGACGGGCATCCCCAGGGTGTGCCAGTAGTCCATGAAGCCCTTGATGGTGGACAGCACGCAGGTCTCGTCGTCATCGCAGCGCAGACCCAGCACCTTCCGGCCCAGGTTGGCGAACCGGGCCATGTCGTGGTGGCAGACGTATCTCGCCCAGTGGGGCCACATGGCGGAGAGGCTGGCCCCGTGGGCCAGGTCATAGACGGCGCTGAGCTGGTGCCCCAGCTGGTGGACGGACATATCCTTGGCCCGGCCCAGGCCGGTCAGGTCGTTGTGGCTCAGGCTGCCGCACCACATGATCTCGCTGCGGGCCTGGTAGTTCTCCGGCTCGTTCATGGCGATGAGGCCGTTTTCCATCACGTTGCGCAGCAGCGCCTCGGCAATGCCGTCGGTCATCTGGTTCTGTTCCGCGCCGGGGGCGAAGTACCGCTCCATGGTGTGCATCATGATGTCTGTCACGCCGCAGGCGGTCTGGTAAGGGGGCAGGGTGTAGGTCAGCTCCGGGTCCATGATGGCGAACCGGGGCCGGTTGTGGGGGGTGGAGCAGCCCCGCTTGGTGTGGATCTCCTCGTTGGTCAGCACGGCGGAGTCGCTGGTCTCGCTGCCGGCGGCGGCGATGGTCAGCACGCTGCCCACCGGCAGCTCCCCGGTGACGGGGCGGGTGCGGTCGAAGTAGTCCCAGATGGGGCTGCCTCCGTAGAGGCCCATGGCCATGGCCTTGGCGGTGTCCAGCACGCTGCCGCCCCCCACCGCCAGCAGGAAGTCCACGCCGGAGGTCTGGTACTGGTCGGTCAGCTTTTGGGCCAGGGCCAGCCGGGGGTTGGGCTGCACGCCGCCCTCCACGTCGTAGCGGAGCCTGGCCGCCTCCAGCGAGGCGGTGACCTTGTCCAGCGTGCCGTTGCGGAGAACGCTGCCCCCGCCATAGAGCACCAGCACATGGGTGCCGCCGCACTGGGCCACAGCCTGTCCCACCTGAGACACCGTCCCCGCGCCGAAGATGACGTTGGTGGGAACGCAGTAGGTAAATTGATTCATATAGAAAACCCCCGGAAAGGTGATTTAGGTGTTCCATTGAACTGTCGCTGAGGAGAAACCCCTCCGTCGCGGCTTACGCCGCGCCACCTCCCCTTTCAGGGGAGGCAAG
>JAJQAS010000195.1 GCA_021203685.1 Clostridiales bacterium
ACGCAGCTTCCAATTCACGCATTTGGGGGTTGACTTTTAATAGTTAATCTTTCATCGCGTCTGTGGATGTTTGAAACATTCCGCTGCAAAGGCTATTATTATTCCTCAAGCCTTCTTGATAAATCGCCCAAAGAGCAGCCGCCTCTTCCGGCTGCGGTAAATGCGCTGGTAGTGCATAAAGATGGAAATGATGACAAAGCCCAGTCCCAGTCCCACCAGAGAGTGGATACAGGGCACCAGATTGGCGTTGACCCGCTCTGTGTCCTGGAGCATTAGCCCTACGATAGAGTAGTACAAGGTGCCGCCGGGCATCAGCGGCACAATGGCGGGATACACAAACACCGTGGAGGGGTTCCTGGTTCTCACCGCCATCCACTCGGAAAAGAGCGTGGCCGCCATTGCCGCCAAAAAGCAACAGATGAAGGTTTCCGACGTGAACTGGAGCAGCAGGAGGTAGACGATGCGCGTCAGTGCGCCGCTGAACCCGGCCAGCAGCAGATACTTTCGCTGGACACGGAACACAATGCCGAACCCAAAGGAGGAGCAAAAGGAACACAGCACCAATTTGACCGCTTCCGCCATTACAACGCACCTCCCAACAAACCGAACACATAAATGCTCAGGATAAAGCCGCCTACAATGGCCGTTGTTTCCAAAATGACCTTGAAAAATTCCACGATGCCGTTGATCTCGTTGCCGCAGAGAATATTGCGGAAGGAGTTTACCATGGGGATACCGGGAATGAGCATCATGCTGTTGACGATCATCACGATGTACAAATCATCTGCCAGACCCAGCTTTACCGCACCGATGGCAACGCTCCCCGCCACAAAGGTACACAGCACGTTGAACACGATTTTGTTATAGACCAGCCGTTTCAGGTATACCCCGGCCAGGAAAATCAGCGCAGAGTTGACCAAAATCACGGCCAGGTCCTTCAAACTGCCGTCGAACACCCCGGTCAGGCCCGCCATGGCCAGCAGGAACCCCGCCAGCAGCATGGGCTGGGAGTAGCCTTTGGTGTTCACCGCCTCCTGGAGCAAGCCTTCCAACGTTTCCGGCGCTGGTTTTTCCGCACAGATTTGACGGGATAACTGATTTAACCGACTGAGGTTTTCCAGATGTACGTCTAAACCGCCCCAAATGCACCGCTGGCCGGAGGCTTTCTCCCCTGCTTGGTTCTTCATACTCAGGCTCAGATAGCAGTTGAGGGAGAAAAACTGCACATCCTGGCAGCCGTAGGTGTCGCAGATGCGATAAACGCTGTCGTCCACCCGCTCCAGGTTTGCGCCGCTGACCAGCATCCGCTCGCTGAACCTCAGCAGAAATTCCAGAAGATAGTCCAAATCTTTCATATGTGATTCCTTTCCGACTGATAAAAACGCTGTTTTTTCAGAAGCTCGATACGGGCGGGGAATGGAAATCGACCAATTCCCCGCTCATAGTTTAGCATAGAGATTTGCGGAGGCACCACAGCGTATTTTGCGGAATATCCATCCTTTGTTTCGCTTTTAGATGTATGCCACAGTCACCGGTTTTCTGTGCCCGGCAAGCTCCGCCGTGTCCACCTGGCAGTCAATGCCGTCGTCACAATGCACGCTCAGCCGAATTTCCTTCTCGTCCTCCTCCACGCGCACGGCGATTTCACCGCTGGCGGAGCGGTAGGTGCAGGTAAATTCGTGGATGCTCTCCGGCAGATAAGGCCGGATGCTGACTGCGGCAAAGCCGGGCTGTGTGGGCCGAATTCCGGCAATGCCGTTGTAGTACCACTCGATGATGTGGCCCATCATGTCGTGGCAGTGGCTGCGGGGATTGTTCTCCCAGTATTCGCCCAGGGTGGTTTCCCCGTCCAGGATAAAGGCGTAATAGCTGGGGTGTTCTTTTTTCAGGATGTACCGGCAAATCAGGTCGTTCATGCCGTTCTGACTGGCCATCTGAATGACGTAGGGCAGACCCACCTCGCCGCAGATGAAGGAGCCGTCCCGCTCCAGCGTGTACCGCAGGGCCTTGACCACATCGGCCTTTTTCTCCTCCGGGGTCAATCCCCAGAACAGGGGCAGCGCCTGTGCCGCCTGGGTCAGGAACAACTGGTCGGGGTGGTCCCAGCACTTGTAGCAGTAGCCGCCCAGTTCCTCGTTTTGCACCAGCAGCTTTTCGTTGTAATTCGCCTTGACCTGCTGGGCGTACTGCTCCAGTGCGGCCTGGTCGTCGGGCTTGCCCAACAGCGCCGCAAATTTCGCCAGGGTGACTGCGTCGGCGTAAAGGAAAGCGGTCTCGATGTTCTCACGGGCCAGCTCGTTGCGGGGGTTGCCCCAATCGCCCAGGCCGTAGTTGATGAAGCCGTCCTCAGTGACACGGGATTTCAGATGCCCCAGGTAGCGCATCCCCATCTCATAGTTGTCCGCCACCACCTGCTTGTCTCCGTAAAAGAGGTAGTGCCAGTAGACGCCGAGGATGCCCGTGCTGCCCCATGCGATGATGTCGTACATATCGCCCAAGCCGGGTACAGGCAGGACACTGGGGTCATAGCAGGGACACTGTGCAGGAATCGTCCCCTCGCCGGGGTAGTATTTGCCGCCGGTCATGTCGTTGAACCAGTCCTGGGCCGTGTGTTGCCCACAGCGCATATCCCCGAAAAACTTCTCCCACAGGGCCTTACATTCCTTCATGTAGAAGATGGCACCGGCCATCAGGTGGTTCGGCTCCTGCCAGGCAAAGCGCTCAATGGTGGGGCAGTCGGTATGAACGCCTACCATGTTGGCCTCCACCGTCTTTTCAATCATGTCGTAAATCTGCTCATACCGCACATCGTCACAGCGGAAGCTGCCAGCGGCCTGATACGCGCTGGTAATGGCACAGCCCTTTAAGCTGCGAATCTCGGCGTTTTGGGTTTCTACCGCCATGAACCGTCCCGCGAAGTAGGCGAACTTCATCCGGCAATGCTCCCACACGCCTTCCTGTCCCACAATGGCGGTGATGCAGGAGTCCACGGTGATCCAGTTTTTGGCCACCTGGTCCACATCACCGTCCGGCCCCAGCTTCTCAGCGGGGTAGATGTTCACGGCGCCGCCAACGCTGCCTTTGATTTCAAAGTCCAGCAGGCCGGACATATTCTGGCCGAAGTTATAGATGTCTCTGCCGTTGACGTGGCCGATCAGCTTCCCCTGGTACTCCTGAATGACCTTGACGGCGGGCTGGAACTGGTTTTGCAGTGTGCCTTTGGGGATGTCTTCCTCGTCCGCGAGAGCAGCCTGCGCCCAGGCGCTGTCGTCATACCCCGGCTTGTTCCAGCCAGGCACGTTCAGCCGGTTGTCGATGGTTTCGGAGCCGTAGACGTTGCTCATCACCGTGGGGTGTTCCTTCACTTTGAAGCTCTCATCGGCGGACAGAGCTACCTCTGTGCCGTCGGCATATGTGATGGTCAACTCCAGTGCCAGCACCAGCGCCTTGGCGTAGGGGTGGTATCCGTTGGGGTTTGGCGGCATAAAGGGCGGAAAGGCAAAGGTGTAATGCTCATTCATCTTGTGATACCAGCCGTTACCCACCTCGACGCCCAGCACGTTTTCACCCTGCTGGAGCGCATTGGTCACGTCAAAGGTCACATACTGCACCAGCTTGTTGTAGTCCGTCCAGGCCGGGTCCAACTCGTGGTCGCCCATTTTTTGGCCGTTGACGGAGAAAATAAACTGTCCCAGGCCGCAGACCTTCGCCGTGGCAGAGCGGACAGGCTTGTCAAGGGAGAATGACTTCCTGGCATAGAACGGGGCCGCCGTTCCGTTGGTGATCCATTTTTCAAACATGAGATTCCTCCTGATTTGGATTGTATTTTGCAAAAGAAATATAGACTAATTTTACGGAGAGAACAAAAATTTTAGCAGGGCAGCTTTGTTGATTGTTCCCTCTCCTTGTGGTATGATACTTTGAGAGCAGAACTCTGAAAAAATGATTTCCACGCAAACCATCGCTGAAAGGAAAACGGTATGAGCAGCCAAAAGAAGTACCTGAGTTTTCGCTCCATTCAGGAACGGATGAAAAGCTACCATGAACAGACCGGGCAGTATATCACGCTCTCTCAGGCGGTGGAACTGCTGGATCAGGAGGGGCGTGTGCTGTCCGCACCATTACCGTGTGTTGATTTTTCCAAGTGGGACACCGCGAATATGCACCAGCTTTACGACCTTTCCGCTCAGACATCCGTGGAAATTTCCTCCATCCTTCGTGACCCGGAAGCATACTACCGCTTCGTTAGCGAAGAGTACATGGGGTTTTCTTTCTGGGATGTGCTACCACATATCAAGATGTGCTATGAGGCAATCACTCCCCACACCCACGATTTTTTTGAAATCAACTATGTGTTGGACGGCTCCCTGGAGATGGAATGTGCCGCTGAAAAAAAGCTGCTGGGGGCAGGGGAACTGTGCATCATTGCACCAGGGACAAATCACGCGGTCTATGTGTCGCCGGGCAGTACGGTGACGTGCCTTTGCCTGCGGCGAAGCTCCTTCCGCTCCACTTTTTTCAGCACCCTGAAGGGCAACGACCTGTTGGCCGCCTTTTTCAATAACTGCCTTTATTCCGGCATCCAGGGCTATCTGCTGTTTATGCTCCCGCCCACCCCAGAGGTCTGTAACATTATTAAGAACGTTTACACCGAGTATTACGGCGGGTTAAAAAACGCCAATGCCATTTGTTGCAGCTACACCTCCATCTTCTTCTCGCTGGTGCTGCGGCTCTACAGCAAGACCTACCTCCAGTATTCTTCGGACGACTCCATCATGTCCCAAATGCCTGCCATTTTGACCTACATTCAGAGCAATTTCAAGACTGTGACCCTGTCGTATCTGGCAGAGTTTTTCCACTACGAAAAGGCGTATCTGGGCAAGCAGATCAAGCTGGCCACCGGGATGTATTTCACCGAGATCATCTCCCAGCAAAAAATCAATTTGGCGGTGCAATACCTGATCTATTCCGACCGGTCGGTCAACGACATTGCGGAGCTGGTGGGATACAACAGCCCGGACCATTTTTCCAGGGCCTTCAAACACAGCACCGGTCTGTCCCCCACTCAGTACAGGAAACAGCATCAGGGGACTTTTCTGGACGATGAAACACCGTAACGGAGCAGTTGGACACTGCTGTCATAGAATGATTTTGAGGAACCGTGCGTCCTGTTTTGAGAGGACGCACGGTTTTTGTTTCTTCTGCCGAATCAGTCGTCTGCATAGCTCTTGTTGCAGGTCAGCATCAACAGCAGAACCACAACGTTCAGAGCCAGCAGCACATAGTAGGCCATCTGATAGGAGCCGGTGGCGTCAAAGAAGATGGTCATAAAGGGGACGCCGCAGGCGGCAATCAGGTTGACGCCAATGGACAGATACCGGTTGGCGGACTGGTACTCCCGGCCACCAAAGACATGGATGGTCAGGGCGGGCTGGATGACGGGGGAGCCTACGAAGAAGGTCAGGCCCAGGGCCACCACAACGGGGATCTTGAAGGCAAATCCGGCGATGGAGACCAGATACAGAACGGCGCAGACCACGCCTGCCTTGGGCGCACCCAGCTTGTCTACCATTTTACCATAAATGGGGGACATCACAATACCCAGCAGGCCAAAAATCAGCATATACATACTGCAGGTGGACATCTCCAGCCCCATGCTCATCAGGCTGTTAAAGAACTGTGAGATGACAGCGGCCAGGGTCAGGCTGAACACGCCCATGCCGATCATAATAGCCCAGCTCTCCTTGAGCTTGAGCAGCTTGCCCAGGGTCCACTTGGACTGGAACTCCTGCGGGCCCTGCTCCTCATGGCCGTCAGCAGGGGCCTGCACCGGAAGGCCGTCCGGCGTCAGACCGACTTCCTGGGGCGCGGTGCGGACAAACAGGAAGGTCACGATGCCCAGGGCCACCAGGATGACGGCGGTGACCATCATCATGCTGGTAAAGCCCAGGCCGTTGTAGAGCATGGACAGGCCGGTGGAAGAGGTGGCGTTATCCAGCGCGAAGGCGGCCCCCATCAGGCCGAGGGCAAAGCCCCGGGTCTGGTTGAACCAGAGGGCGACCATCTGGAAGACGGAAACCTGCAGGCCCATCAGGAAGTTTTTCAGCAGGAAGCCGCCCACGATGATCAGGGCAGAGCCGGCGCCGCCGCCGATGTTATAGCCCACGCCCACCAGCACCGCGCCGACGGCCATGATAATGAAGCAGGCGGTGGCAAACTCCCGGATGCCCTTCTTCATGATGATGGTGCTGAAGAAGAAGGAGAGGAGGATGACGGAATACCCGCCGATGGTCCAACCCAGAACGGCCTGGGTGGCGGTGCAGCCCAGCTTCTCCATAATGGGATTCTGGATGACGTTGATGATGTCGGTGCCGAAGCAGCCGGAGAAGTACATGGTCACGAAACCGATGATCAGGAAAATAAACGCGCGTGTCTTAAACTGAGACGATGCTCCTTTTGCAAACATTTTTTTGCCTCCATTTCTTTTTATCAGTTGATGCCCGCTGGAACGCTGTTGCAGTTACTTTGTACGGTTTCCCCCCTTTCTGTTGCCTAAAGTTTTAGGTGGCTCTAACTGCGTTTAGTATATTCAAACCGGAAGCAAAGTGGAATTCCATCAGGCGTGTGAAATCCGACATAATTAGTGTTTTGCAGGGTGTTTTATATTTCTGGTGCTTTATAAAACATCCCTGCACACAAATAAGCAGTACACAAACCGCTCTGAAATTTGGAAAAGAATGTATGGCAGTAAACCACGCTTTCTCTCGAAAAACAGAAAATACTCCTGTAATAACGCCTCAGCAGCGAAGAAATACATATATAGGGACACTTCTATAGAGTTACTCATGCGTATCGGAACACTTTGCAAAAACTAGAGGTATGTATATTTCTGTTGTAATGGCTGCTCGTTTAACATTGTTTTTTAAAAAGATGAAAAAGTAGCTGTTTGTTAAAGATTTTAGCGGAAATTTGGCATTATAATCAGAACATTCTTTCGAAACAATGCCTCGCATTGTGTAGCTCCATCTCAACGTTTCAGTTGAGGATGAGGCTGTTTACTTTACCGGATTGCGCATAGAGACTACTGGAAGACTAAAAGTGGACAGTTCAAACTATATTGTCTATTATAAAAAATGGCGCTTTAATAGTCGTCACATGAACCGTCCTGTAAAACCTTCAGAGGTCAGATTCTTGCTTTGCCTTCAGCAGAAACTGATGTAATCTTATAAATAATAGAAATGCAAAATACATTACAGGAACACTAATTATGTCGGATTTCACACACCTGATGGAATTCCACTTCGCTTCCAGTACAGGTATTGCCGACAACATCACCGATGAGGACGCCATCCGCGCCAAGGCCCAGGACATTCTGGACACCTTTGACATCGAGGGCGGCGGCAGCATCGAGGAAGTCTGGGAGATGGCAAAATACGTGGTCGCCTTTGAGCAGTGGGTACAGGACGAGCAGCTGGGCCTCATCGCCTCCCACTACGACGGCTACGCCCAGGGCAA
>JAJQAS010000088.1 GCA_021203685.1 Clostridiales bacterium
GATGATGGCGTTGGTGACCGCACCAACGCCGAAGGGGCCGACGGTGATGCCGGAGAAGTCTGTCTCCCCCATAATCAGGGCGATGATGGGAGTCAGCAGGTTTTCCACGATGGAGGTGACGATTGCGGTGAAGGCAGAGCCGATGACCACGCCGACGGCCAGGTCCAGCACGTTGCCTCGCATGATGAATGTCTTAAATTCGTCGATCCAGGAAGGTTTTTTCATTTGTGTTCTCTCCTTTGTCAGTTGTGATTTGTTGGTACTATTTCTCAGGAGAGGGCTTTCGGCGGTCTCCCAAAATCCGAAGTGAGATGTCAGTCCTGCGGGGGAATATAGGTTTTGGCCTTTTCCAGCTTGGATTTGCCGCCCATGTAGGGCCGCAGGGCCTCGGGGATGTTCACAGATCCATCGGCGTTCAGGTTGTTCTCCAGGAAAGCGATGAGCATCCGGGGAGGGGCTACGCAGGTGTTGTTGAGGGTGTGGGCCAGTCTGGTGACGTTTTTGACTTTTTTGCGGCCCTTCTTGTCTACGGTCTCCACTTTTTCGCTGTAGCGGATGCCCAGCCGCCGGGCCTGGGCGTCGCCCAGGTTGGAGCAGGAGCAGACCTCGAAATATTTCTTCTGCCGGGGGGACCAGGCTTCGATGTCGCAGCTCTTGACCTTCAAATCCGCCAGGTCGCCGGAGCAGCACTCCAGCTGCCGCACAGGGATGTCAAGGCTGCGGAACAGGTCCACGGAGTTCTTCCACATCACGTCATACCACTTCATGGAGTCTTCCGGGCGGCAAATGACGATCATCTCCTGCTTCTCGAACTGGTGGATGCGGTAGACGCCCCGTTCCTCCAGGCCGTGTGAGCCTTTCTCTTTGCGGAAACAGGGGGAGTAGGAGGTCAGGGTCAGGGGCAGCTCCTGCTCAGGGATGATCTGGCCGTTGAACCGGGCGATCATGGAGTGCTCGGAGGTGCCGATGAGATACAGATTGTTCTTGGGGTCGGTGACGGAGGGGTCTTCGATTTTGTACATCATGGCGTCCATCTCCGGGAAGGACATGACACCTTCCACCATCTCCCCCCGGATCATATAGGGCGGGATGACATAGGTGAAGCCCCGGTCGATCATGAAGTCTCGGGCGTAGGCCAATACCGCCTCGTGGAGCCGGGCGATGTCGCCTAGCAGGTAATAGAACCCGGTGCCGGACACACGGCGGGCGCTTGTCATATCCACGCCGTTGAAAGCCCCCATGATGTCGGTGTGGTAGGGAATGTCATAGTCGGGCACCACCGGCTCTCCGAACCTCTGCACCTCCACGTTGCAGGAGTCATCGGGGCCGATGGGCACGGAGGGGTCGATGATGTTGGGGATGACCAGCATGATCTCCCGCACCTTGCCGTCCAGTTCGGTCTGTTTGGCCAGCAGGGCCTCCCGCTCCTGGGACTCGGCTGTGACCTGGGCGGTCAGCTGGGCGATTTTGGCCTCGTTTTCCTCCGCCAGGGCGGGGTTCTTCTTGGCCTGGCCCTTCAACATACCGATTTGCTTGGAGAGGGCGTTGCGGTTGGCCTGGAGGGCCTCGGCCTTCTGCTTGGCGTCCAGCGCCTGGGCGTACAGCTCGATGACTTCATCTACCAGAGGCAGTTTTTCCTCCTGGAACTTGTTTTTGATATTCTGCTTGACAACCTCCGGGTTGTCGCGGACAAATTTAATGTCTAACATAACATCCACCTTGTTTTGTTGTTGCCGGGATAGGGAGGCTCCCGTATCTTTTATTTTAGTCTCATTGGCCGCGCCGTGTCAAGACTATAGGGTCAAAATCACGTATTTTCCCGTCTGGGTAGCCCTTGCAGGGCGTCCAGCAGGTCGTTCAGGTCGTCCACGCCGTAGTATTCCAGCTCCAGTCGGCCTTTCCGTTTGCCGGAGATTATTTTCACCTTTCGGCCCAGCTTATCTCCCAAATCCTTGGCGGCCAGTGCCGCATAGTCCACTGCCAGGGGGTCGGGTGCGGGCTTGGGCGGTTCCTCCGGCTGAGGTGCGGAGAGTTTTTTCGCCAGTTCCTCCGCCTGTCGGACGGAGAGAGAGTCGGCGATGATTTTCTCCGCCAGGGCGTATCGGGCGTCCTCGTCTGCCACGGAGAGAATGGCTCTTGCGTGTCCGGCTGTGAGTTTGTCCTCCTCCACCAGAGCCTTCAAATCCTCCGGCAGGGACAGCAGCCTGACGGCGTTTGCCACTGCGCTGCGGCTTTTCCCCACCCGTTGGGAGACGGCCTCCTGGGTCATGCCGTAGTCCTGCATCAGGGTCAGGTAGCCCTGGGCTTCCTCCATGGCGTTCAGGTCCTCCCGCTGGAGGTTCTCGATGAGGCTCAGCTCCATGGCTTTTCGGTCGTCGGCCTCGATGATGATGACCGGCACCTGTTCCAGCCCTGCTTCTCTAGCAGCCCGCCACCGGCGTTCGCCGGAGATGATTTGGTAATATCCACTGGCCAGCAGCCGGACGCAGATGGGCTGGATCATGCCGTGCTGGCGGATGGAGTCGGCCAGGTCGGAGAGGGCTTCGGCTTCAAAGAACTTCCGGGGCTGGGCGGTGTTGGGTTGAACCTTTTCGATGGGTAATTTGGTAACGCCCTCCTGTTCCGGCTCCAGGGCGGCCTCGCCCAGCAGGGCGCCCAGACCCCGGCCCAACCCGGAGGACGTGTTTCGTTTTGCCATTGCACTGCTCCTCTCTGTCTATTGTTTCTCGGTGTTTCACGTGAAACATCACTTGTTTTTTGATATGATTTCCCGGGCCAGCGCCAGATACGCCTCCGCGCCTCTCGACCATCGGTCATAGGCGATGATGGGTTTGCCGTGGCTGGGGGCTTCGGAGAGGCGCACATTACGGGGAATGAGGGTGTAATAGACTTTGCCCTTGAAGTGCCGCTTGACCTCCTCCCCCACCTGAATGGAGAGATTGGTGCGCCCATCGTACATGGTCAGCAGCACGCCCTCGATTTCGATGTCCGGGTTCAGCTGTCGCTTGACGATGCGGATGGTGGAGAGCAGGTCGCTGAGACCCTCCAGAGCGTAGTATTCGCACTGAACGGGGATGAGTACGCTTTTGGCGGCGCACAGACCGTTCAGCGTCAGCAGCTCCAGAGAGGGCGGGCAGTCGATGATGATGTAATCATAGTCTGGCTCCAGCACGTCCAGCGCTTTTTTTAGCAGGTGTTCCCGGTCGGGGAACCCAATCAGCTCTACCCCGGCCCCTGCCAGGGACTTGTGGGAGGGCAGCACGTCGCACCAGGGGGTATGTGCCACTGCCCGTTTGGGATCGGCTCCGTTGACCAGTACGTCGTAGATGTTGGGGGATACGGCGTTTTTATCCACGCCCAGACCGGAGGTGGCGTTGGCCTGTGGGTCAAAGTCCACCATCAGTGTCCGCTGGCCCTGCTGTTGGAGGGCGGCGGCCAGGTTGACGGCTGTGGTGGTCTTGCCCACGCCGCCCTTTTGGTTTGCGATGACAATGCGTTTTGCCATATAACAGCCATGTCCTTTCTGTGTTTCACGGTACAAGTCTATTATAGTCGTATCGCAAAATGATTTCAACTGTTTTACAGCAAAAAACGTAAAAATATGTTTCACGGAAAATTGAGCGGGGGAAACGGGGGTGTTTCACGTGAAACATCCGGGAAACTGGAGACAGAATTGTTCCCACATCCGAACGAATGGAATAAATTTTTCCATTTCCCGGCTTTCGACGATATTTCCCCGCCTATCCTGCTACACTATAGGCAAAACTGACTACCCCGTTGAATCAGCTCCGTTGTGATAAGCTATTAGCCGCAAGCTGTTAGCCGTTGCCGTCAAGCGGCACTTCCAAAGCTACGCTTCTCCCTGTAGCCAGGTAAACCCGTATAAAGCGAGCAGTTAAAAGGAAACTGAGAGCGAGACCACAATGGTTCAAAGCAAAGTAATGCAAACGGTAAGCGCAGTACGCAACGCCAGAAACCACAAAGCTAATAGCTAAAAGCTAAGAGCCAATAGCTATTGACTAAAAGGGATAGCCAGCTAAGAAAAATATGGAGGTGAGCGGTTTTGCCATTCGCACGAAAGAGAGGGTTGTTCGAGAGCAACCGGGTGTTGTTCCTCCCGGTGGAGAACATCGTCCCCAACCCCAACCAGCCCCGCACCCACTTCAACCCGGAGGGGCTGAACGAACTGGCCGCGTCCATTCAGGAACACGGCGTCCTCCAGCCCCTGTCCGTCCGGCGGCTTTCCGGCGGGAAGTATGAACTGATTTCGGGAGAGCGACGGCTGCGGGCGTCCCGGCTGGCGGGACTGGAGCAGGTGCCCTGCATCCTGGTCAACGCCGATGATTTGGAGTCCTCCCTGCTGGCTCTGATTGAAAACCTACAGCGGCGGGATCTGGACTTTGTGGAGGAGGCCACCGCGCTGCAAACGCTGATCTCCACCTACCACCTCTCCCAGGAGGAGGCGGCCCGGCGGGTGGGGAAAAGTCAAAGCGCCGTAGCCAATAAACTGCGGCTGTTGAAGCTGTCTCCTCCCCTGCTGGATCGACTGCGCCGGGAGCAGCTGACGGAACGGCATGGCCGGGCGCTGCTCCGGTTGCCGGAGGAACAGCGGGAACAAATGCTGGAACATATTGTAAATGAAGGGCTGAACGTGGCCCAGACCGATGCCTACATCGACAGTCTGCTCTCCGACCAGCCGGAGCTGCCAAAGCCAAGGGCCAAGCCAACAATTTACATTCGGGACATCCGGCTGTTTTTGAACACTCTCCGCCGGGGACTGGACACCATGCAGCGCAGCGGCCTCAACGCCACCTGTGGCAAGGAGGAGACGGAGCGGGACATCACCCTGACCATCACCATTCCCAAACACAAGGTAAAAACCAAATAGCATTTTGTGGTACGCATCGCCAAAAGAGAGAGGCGGTGCATTTTTCTTTTGACAGAAAAAATTTAATGCAATAAATGATGAATTTATATGGAAATGAAAAGGAAAAGGTGTTACAATAAAACCATCTATAGATATGTGTCTGTCGGCCCTCCCCATCGTTCGTTGCGCCGGAGACGCACCCCCTGGAGGAAACGCAATGCAGGAACGGATCGAGGCCGGTCTGCGGGAAATGGGCCTGTCCCCCGCCCCTGGCGCGGCACTGGCCCGGTATGGGCAGCTGATGCTGGAGCAAAACCAGGTGATGAACCTGACCGCCATCACCGACCCTGTGGCGGTGGCACAGCTCCATATGCTGGACTGCGCCGCCCTGCTCTGCGCGGCGGACTTCACCCACAAAACCGTGTTGGACGTGGGTACCGGCGCGGGGTTCCCCGGTCTGGTGCTCAAGCTGTGCCAGCCGGACATCCAGCTGACGCTGCTGGACTCGCTGGACAAACGGGTCCAGTGGCTGGCCCAGACTGCCCCCGCCCTGGGGGCGACGGACGTGGTCTGCGTCCACGGACGGGCGGAGGAGCTGGCTCTGCAAAGGGAGCATCGGGAGCAGTACGATATCGTCACCTCGCGGGCGGTGGCGGACCTGCGGGTGCTGGCGGAGCTGTGCCTCCCCTTCCTGAAGGTAGGGGGCGTGTTTCTGGCTATGAAGGGTCGGGACAGCGGCCCGGAGGTGGACCGGGCGGGCCGGGCCATCACTCTGCTGGGGGGACGGCTCCAGACCGCCTATCCCTATCAGATCCCCGGCACCGACGTGACCCATAAGGTGATTCGGGTGGAGAAGATACGCCCCACGCCGGAGCGCTACCCCCGGCGGTTTGCGAAAATCAAGAAGGACCCCCTGTAAACGGCAGCAAAAGATTTTGAAAAAAGCAGCCGGAGAGGCGGCCTGGCTGACGATATTTTTATCTGATGGAGAAAATTTTTAGAACTTTCACAAAAAACTATTGCTATTACAGATTTTCTTCGTTAAACTGGTACATATGATGAAGGAGACAATGGGCATTACAATCGTCGTCACCTCCGGCAAGGGGGGGACAGGAAAAACCTCCGTCCTGGGCGGCGTGGCCTCCTGCCTGGCGGCCATGGGCCATCGGGTGCTGTGCCTGGATATGGACATCGGCCTGCGCAACCTGGACATGACGCTGGGTATGAGCGATTTGGTGCTGATGGATTTTTCCGATGTGATTTACCAGCGGTGCTCCCTGGCTCAGGCGGCGGTGGAACACCCCAAAATCAAGAATCTTTTTTTGCTGACAGCCCCTCTCAACAGCCGCGCCTCTCACTTCGACCAGTTGGACCTGATGACCCTGCTCTCCCAAGCCCGGCAGCAGTTTGACTACTGCCTCATCGACAGTCCCGCCGGCATCGACGTGGGCTTTCAGCTGGCCGCCTGCGGCGCAGACCGGGCCATCGTGGTCTCCACCACCGAGCCTGCCGCCCTGCGGGACGCCCAGCAGGCGGTGTCCCAGCTGCAAAAACAGAACATCCCCATCCATCTGGTGGTCAACAAGGTCTCCCGTAAGCTGCTGCGGAAGCTCCACACCACCATCGACGACGCGATGGACACCGCCGGGCTGCCCCTGTTGGGGGTCGTCCCGGAGGACAGCCAGGTCCCCATCTGCGGCGGCAAGGGCCAGCCGCTGATCCTCTGCCAGCGCAAAGGGGCCTGTATCGGTTATTACAACATTGCCCGGCGGCTGACCGGCCAACGGGTGCCGCTGCACCGGTTCTGACCCGGTCCCCTATCCAACCGAAACGACGACAGACCGGCGACGGCTGCATGAAAGGAGCTATACGATTATGAACATTGCACTTTTGGCGGACGAGAGCAAGCAGGAACTGATGGTCCAGTTCTGCATTGCCTATTGCGGCATCCTGGCCAAGCACACCATCTGCGCCACCAACACCACCGGCCGTATGGTGGCGGAGGCCACCGGCCTGGACATCAAGTTGTGCCTCTCCCACGAACACGGCGGCAGCCAGCAGATCGGTGCCCGTATCTCCTATAACGAGATCGACATGGTGCTGTTTTTCACCGGCCCCAACAACGACGACTATGTGGACGATTTGAAGTATATCTGTCACCTGTGCGACGTGGGCAACGTCCCTGTGGCCACCAACATCGCCACCGCTGAGATGCTCATCATGGGCCTGAACCGGGGCGACCTGGATTATCGGGAGATTTTGTATCCCCGGAAGAAGCAGGTCATCGTCTGAGCTTTGCCGCGAAGATGCGAAAAACAGGAGGAACCTTTTGCCGGAGGTTCCTCCTGTTTTTCTTTGCCTGGTTGCTCTTTTGAAACAAAAAAGCTGCCCGCTCTTACGAACAGACAGCTTCTTGATGTGAGCGTTACCTATCTTCCCGGAGCGTCTCCACTCAAGTATTGTCGGCGCAAATGAGCTTAACTTCTGTGTTCGGAATGGGAACAGGTGGACCCTCATCGCAATCAACACTCACTGTGTTTCCCTGCACCCTCAAAACTGAACAAATCCGAGCAAACAGTTTTCGGTATCTTTTCGGCCAGCAACTTTGAAACCTGCTATTCTGTAGGTCAAGC
>JAJQAS010000166.1 GCA_021203685.1 Clostridiales bacterium
ACCATCGTCATGCCGCCCCCCAACGTCACCGGCCAGCTCCACATGGGCCACGCCATGGACAACACCATGCAGGACATCCTCATCCGCTTCAAGCGGATGCAGGGCTACGCCGCCCTGTGGGTCCCCGGCACCGACCACGCCTCCATCGCCACCGAGGCCAAGGTGGTGGAGAGCATGAAGAAGGAGGGCCTGACCAAGGAATCCATTGGCCGGGAAAAGTTCCTGGAGCGGGCCTGGGCCTGGAAAAACGAGTACGGCGGGCGCATCGTCAAGCAGCTGCGCACCCTTGGTTCCTCCTGCGACTGGGAGCGGGAGCGCTTCACCATGGACGAGGGGTGCTCCGACGCGGTGAAAGAGGTCTTTGTCCGGCTGTATGACCAGGGCAAAATTTATCAGGGCAACCGCATGGTCAACTGGTGCCCCCACTGCGACACCTCCATCTCCGACGCCGAGGTGGAGTACGAGGAGCAGGACGGCAGCTTCTGGCATCTGCTCTACCAGGTGAAGGAGACCGGGGAATACCTGGAGCTGGCCACCACCCGGCCTGAGACCATGCTGGGCGACACCGCCGTAGCCATCAACGCCGAGGACCCCCGGTACGCCCACCTCCACGGCTGCCACGCCATCCTGCCCCTGCTGAACAAGGAGATCCCCATCGTCTGTGACGAGCACGCCGACATGACCAAGGGCACCGGCGTGGTGAAGATTACCCCCGCCCACGACCCCAACGACTTCGAGGTGGGCAAGCGCCACGACCTGCCCATCGTCCGCTGCTTCACCTACGACGGCCACATGACCGGCAAGGCCGACGTGGAGGCGTATCAGGCGCTGCTGGCCAGCGGCCACGTCCCCACCGACGAGCCGGAGGTGCTGGACTGCGGCAAGTATGCGGGCCTGACCACCATGGAGGCCCGGAAGGTCATGCTGGCCGACCTGGAGGCCTGCGGCGCGCTGAAATCCGTGGAGCCGCTGAAACATGACGTGGGCACCTGCTACCGCTGCCACACCAACATCGAGCCGATGGTGTCCAAGCAGTGGTTCGTGCGGATGCAGTCGCTGGCGGAGCCGGCCATCGAAGCGGTGCAGAAGGGCGAAATCAAGTTCGTCCCCGAGCGCTTCACCAAGAACTACCTGAATTGGATGAACAACACCCGGGACTGGTGCATCTCCCGGCAGCTGTGGTGGGGCCACCAGATCCCCGCCTGGTACTGCGACAACTGCGGCGAGACCATCGTGGCGAAAGAGGCCCCCTGCGCCTGCCCCAAGTGCGGCTGCAAGAGCCTGACCCAGGACCCCGACACCCTGGACACCTGGTTCTCCTCCGCCCTGTGGCCCTTCTCCACCCTGGGCTGGCCTGACGAGGAGTCCCCCGACCTGAAGTACTTCTACCCCACCAACACCCTGGTCACCGGCTACGACATCATCGGCTTCTGGGTGTCCCGCATGATTTTCTCCGGCCTGGCCTACACCGGCAAGGCCCCCTTCGACACGGTCTGCGTCCACGGCATCGTCCGGGACAGCCTGGGCCGCAAAATGTCCAAGAGCCTGGGCAACGGCATTGACCCGCTGGTGGTCATCGACCAGTACGGCGCGGATGCCCTGCGGCTGATGCTGGTCATGGGCAGCACCCCCGGCAACGATATGCGGTACAGCGAGGAAAAGGTCAAGGCCATGCGGAACTTCTGCAACAAGATCTGGAACGCCAGCCGCTTCCTGCTGATGAACCTGACCATCACCGAGAACAAACTGCCCGACACCCTGGCCCTGGAGGACAAGTGGATCCTCTCCAAGCTGAACAACCTCATCCGGGAGGCCACCGCCAACCTGGAGAAGTTTGAGATGGGCGTGGCCGCCCAGAAGGTCTACGACTTCCTGTGGGATTCCTACTGTGACTGGTATATCGAGCTGACCAAGGCCCGCCTGACCGGGGACGACGAGGCCGCCAAGGTCCAGGCCCAGCAGGTGCTGTGCTATGTGCTGACCGACATTCTCAAACTGCTCCACCCCTTCATGCCCTTCATCACCGAGGAGATCTGGCAGGCCCTCCCCCACGAGGGCGACTTCCTGATGCTCCAGAGCTGGCCCGAGGCCAACGACGCCTTCGACTATCCCCAGGACGAGGCCGCCCTGGAGAAGGTCATGGACGCCATCAAGGCCATCCGCGCCCGCCGGGCGGAGATGGGCGTGGTCCCCTCCCGGAAGGCGGAGCTGACCGTCGTCACCAACCAGCCGGAGGTGTTCCGGCAGGGCGTGCCCTTCTTCCAGCGGCTGGCCGCCACCACCCAGGTGGACATCACCGACCAGGCCCCCGCCTCTCTGGACGGACTGGTGTCCCTGGTCACGGCGGACGCCAAGCTGTATATCCCTCTGGCGGAGCTGGTGGACCTGGCCGCCGAGCGCAAGCGGCTGACCAAGGAGCTGGAGAAGAAGGAGAAGTATCGCGCCGGGCTGGAAAAGAAGCTGGCCAACGAGAAGTTCGTCTCCAAGGCCCCCGCCAACGTCATCCAGCAGCAGCGGGACAACCTGGAGAAAACTGTGCGGGAAATCACCCAGATTCAGGAGTCTCTGGCCGCGCTTGGGTAATTCGCGCAAGCTGATTTGACACAACGACCCGCCCGACAACACCGCCGGGCGGGTCTTCTCTTCCCCTTTGGCGACAAAAATACGCGCCAGGAAAATTCCAGCGAAAAGAGTTGACAAACCCACCCGCATGGGCTATAATATCTTTCGCTGAGTTGCGGGTGTGCTGGAACTGGTAGACTGGCAAGCTTGAGGTGCTTGTGTGTGAATGCACGTGTGGGTTCGAGTCCCATCGCCCGCACCACAACGAAAAACCGAACCGTTTCCCCTGGGGGAGACGGTTCGGTTTTTTTATCATTTGATTCTTCCTTAGAAGCGTCGTCAACAGAATGAGCAATTAGCAATGTGAAATGTGCAATTATGGGGAAACGGGACGCTGGCGGCTCCTGACAGAAGGCGTTGTTTTCCTCTGGCGTTCCCCAAAGACAACCAAGGCTGAAAACCCATCCATTGCTAATTGCTCATTGCAAATTGCACATTGAATTACAGGTCGTCGATTTCCTCCGGCGCGGCCGCCGGGGGATACGCCACCGCCTCCATGGTCATGATGGACACCTCGTAGGCGGTGCGCTTCACCTCTCCCCCGTCCACGATTTTGGTGTAGCCCCTGGACTGGAGCCGCCCCTCCAGCCGGAGGCCGTCTCCGGTGGACATGGCCCCGCACTTCACCGCCAGGCTCCCCCAGGCGATGCAGGGCAGGTAGTCCGCCCGGCCGTACCGGCGGTTCACCGCCAGGAGCAGATCCGTGATTTCCCGGCCCAGAGGGGTCAGCCGGTACACCGGCGGCTTGCAGATCACCCCGGCCAGGGTGAGTCGGTTGTCGTCGGCCCCCACCGTGTCATAGCAGATCTCCTGGGCGTAGAGGGTGATGACCAGGCGGCTGCCCACGCCGCCCCGGTTGTTGTAGGATCGCACCTCTCCATAAATCGCCGCCCGCTCCCCCGCCCGGAGGGGGCAGCGCTCCAGCAGCGTCCGGGACAGGATGACGTTGATGACATCCTCCGCCCCGGAGAGCCGCAGGCTCTTCACCGGCACGAGAAAGAAGTCCTCCCCGTGGCTGGCGTGGGAGAAAACCGGCTCTGTCACCGCCTCCCCAATTAACGTGGCCTGGTTTTCGTTCCATTCTGTTCTCATAAGCACCGCTCCCCTTTGGCTGCGCCGCCGCCATGGCCGGGGCCACTGCGGCGGCGTTTCTCCTGTTTCCTGCGGTTCTCTATGCGGCGGCCCGGGGGGAAAGAACCTCCCCTCTCACCCAAAAAACCGCCATGACCGGACGGTCACAGCGGCTTTCTGGAAAAAGAAAAAGGAAGAGAAAAGAAAAACGAAACAGAGTTCGGAATTTTTAGTCCATTCCCAACAAAGGCGTCTGTCCCCGCCGGGTTTGGTGTGCGGTCCAGGAGTGGTGGGCGTTCGCCTCTCTCCTGTGACAATGTCAGTATAGCACAGCGGCGCGGGGAAGTCTTGAATAAACTGTGAAATCTTCGGGCGTCCGCCTGTCCTTTTTTTGCGGGGCGATTTTCGACGCAATTTTCCGCATCTCCCGCTGGACGGCGGGAGATTTTGCGTGTATACTGTCCCATGTACCCTGTGGTTTGATTTGATCATAACGGAGGCGCACTATGGAACTGCAACAGGAAAAATACCAGGCGCTGCGGGACTGCCTGGCGGCGCTGGGCAGCGTGGCGGTGGCCTTCTCCGGCGGCGTGGACTCCACCTTTCTGCTGTGGGTGGCCCACGACGTGCTGGGGGACCGGGCGGTGGCGGTGACGGCCAGCTCCAGCTCCTTCCCGGCGCGGGAGCAGCGGGAGGCGGCGGACTTCTGCGCAAAACACGGCATTTCCCAGGTGATTTGTCCCTCCGAAGAACTGGACAACGAGAGTTTCCGGCAGAACCCGCCTGACCGCTGTTATCTCTGCAAACGGGCGCTGCTGGGCAAAATTTGCGCTCTCGCCCGGGCCAAGGGCGTGCACGCAGTCGTGGAAGGCTCCAACGTGGACGACGAGGGGGACTATCGCCCCGGTATGCGGGCGGTGCGGGAGCTGGGAGTGGTCAGCCCTCTCCGGCAGGCTGGCCTGACCAAGAAGGACATTCGGCTGCTCTCCAAAGAGCTTGGCCTCCCCACCTGGGACAAGCCCTCCTGCGCCTGCCTGGCCTCCCGATTCGCCTACGGCGAACCCATCACCGGGGAAAAGTTGCGCATGGTGGACCGGGCAGAGCAGCAGCTGCTGGAGTTGGGGTTCCGTCAGGTGCGGGTGCGCATCCACGGCGCCATTGCCCGCATCGAGCTGCAGCCGGAGGACTTCCCCCAGCTGCTGGCGGAGGACACCCGCAGGCTGGTTTATGACCGGCTAAAATCCTATGGCTTTAGCTACGTGACGCTGGACCTGCTGGGGTACCGCACCGGCAGCATGAACGAGACGTTATCGGCGGAGGACAGGAGGAACAACGATGCCTGACCAATTTTCCCGCACGCAGCTTCTCCTGGGCCGGGAGGCCATGGAGCGGCTCTCCCGGGCGCGGGTGGCGGTGTTCGGCGTGGGCGGCGTGGGCGGCTACACCGTGGAGGCCCTGGCCCGCAGCGGCGTGGGCCAGCTGGATCTGATCGACAACGACACAGTCTCTCTGTCCAACCTGAACCGGCAAATCATCGCCACCCACAGCACCATCGGCCAATACAAGGTGGACGCGGCCCAGACCCGCATCCTGGACATCAACCCCGCCGCCGTGGTGCGCACCTACAAAGTGTTTTACACCCCCCAGACGGCGGAGCAGTTCGACTTCGCCCAATACGACTACGTGGTGGACGCCATCGACACGGTGATAGGCAAGCTGGCACTGGTGGAGCAGGCACAGCGGGCCGGTACCCCCATCATCAGCTGCATGGGCGCAGGCAACAAGCTGGACGCCGCCGCCTTTGAGGTGACGGACCTCTCCAGGACCTCCATGTGTCCCCTGGCGCGGGTCATGCGGAAGGAGCTGGGCAAGCGGGGCATCAAGCACCTGAAGGTGGTTTATTCCAGGGAGCCCGCCATGACCCCCCTGGAGGAAGAAACCCCCAGCGAATCCGGCGGTTCCTTGCGGCGGCAGACCCCCGGCAGCACCGCCTTCGTCCCGGCGGTGGCCGGGTTGATCGTGGCCGGAGAGGTGGTCAGGGACCTGGCGGCAGCCCGGTGACCGCTCCCGACAGGCGGCGTCTTCCTGCGATCCCAGAGGTTTCTTTGGGTAAATTCCCCGGTTCCTCTTGCCAAGCGGAGCGTTTTAGGGTAAAATAGACTTGTAAAAAGATAACCTGGGTGGCTGTTGCCCGGGCCAATTGATAATTTGGAGGAGTTCACTTATGCTTACTGCCAGCGATTTTAGAAACGGCAAGACCTTCGAGTACGAAGGCAAGGTCATGCAGGTCATCGAGTTTCAGCACGTCAAGCCCGGCAAGGGCGCGGCCTTTGTCCGCACCAAGATGAAGAACGTCATCACCGGCGCTGTCACCGAGACTTCCTTTAACCCCACTGCCAAGTTCGAAGAGGCGTTCATCGAGCGCAAGGAGATGGAATACAGCTACGCCGACGGCGACCTGTATTACTTCATGGACACCGAGACCTACGACATGATCCCCCTGAACGGCAGCCAGCTGGGCGACGCCTTCAAGTTCGTCAAGGAGAACACCCCCTGCAAGGTGCTGTCCTACAAGGGCAAGGTCTTCGGCATCGAGGCCCCCAACTTCATGGAGCTGGAGGTCGTCAAGACCGAGCCGGGCGTCCGGGGCGACACCGCCACCAACGTCACCAAGCCCGCCACCCTGGAGACCGGCGCGGAGATCAAGGTTCCCCTCTTCATCAACGAGGGCGACCGCATCCAGGTGGACACCCGCACCGGCGAGTATATGTCCCGCTGCAAGTAATTTTTCTAACTGGTTATCCCTTTGATTCAGCCACGTTATGATAAGCTATTAGCCGTTAGCTGTTAGCTGTTAGTCAAGTACTTCCAGTCTAAAGCGAACAGCTAAAAAGGGAACCAAGAACGAAACCACCCGTTTGTAAAGTCCTACAAACGGTACTCGTAGCACGTAATGTCAAGAACCACAAAGCTAGTGGCTAATAGCTAAGAGCTAAGAGCTAAAATGCTCACTGGGCTGAGAAAAGGGGATAGTCGGATTTTCCTATCCCACTTCACCCACACCCGCGAAAGGAGGAGGTTTTATGTCCCTTGCTGAAAAAGCCGGTTATCTCCGGGGCCTCTACGACGGCATGGAGCTGAACGAGGACAAGTCCAAGGAGGCCAAGCTGCTCAAGGCCATCATCGACGTGGTGGTGGAGCTGGCCGACCATGTGACCGAGAACGAGGAGAGCATCATGGCCCTGGCCGACCAGGCGGACGAGCTGCTGGGCGATGTCTTTGACGACCTGGACGACTACGAGGACGATGAAGACGAGGACGACTACGAGACCGCCGTTGAGGTGGAGTGTCCTTCCTGCGGCGAACCCATGACCCTCCACGAGGGCCATCTGGCCTCCGGCGAGGTCAAGTGCCCCTCCTGCGGCCAGCGGTTCCAGATCGAGCTGGAGTTCGAGGAGGAGGACGGCGACGACGAGGAGATCCCCTTCTGAACTGCCGCGCATCATACGATAAAATCAACAGACCCGCGCCAGGGAGTACCCGGCGCGGGTTTTTGCTGTTGTGGAGTTCTCGCTTTTGCTGATTCCAGTAGAAACCCCTCCACCATGCTTCGCATGGTCCCCCTCCCCTTTCAGGGGCGGCAAGG
>JAJQAS010000257.1 GCA_021203685.1 Clostridiales bacterium
TCTCACGCAAGTCTTCTTTTGTTTTTTCACTGTCTACTTGACAGGGGGCACTTCACATATAGTGTCCCTATTTACGCTCCTGCTGAAATTCGTCGCGGTTTGCAATCAGCCCCAGCTTCACCAAACGGGAGGAAATCGCGCCTTCCGTCCGCTGAAAAAAATTTTGTATCTCCTGATTGGTGCAGCCGCGGAAATACATATCCCGCAGAGCGTTGTCCGCTTCCTCTGTCCACGGCTGACCGGCGTTGGCGGGTAAATTCCGTTTTTTCTTCTCTGAAACATTCCGCAGGACGGTGTGCAGCGCCCGCACCACATCCGGCTTGTTGCAGACGTGGTCATCGGGCAGCTGCTCCCCGGTCAGGGGGTCTGTTCCGTCCGCCAAAAGCTCCAGTATTTCCTTTGCGCGCTTTAACTCCATAAGAATTGCCTCCCCTGTCGGCGCAAGCCGGTTCTGTCTTTTCCAACTTGATACTTGTTTTGTTCCATATCCAGACGCGATCCTGTTTCCAGGGAAATCACACCGAATCCCGCAGCTTCAGTTCGTAACCCAGCATGGTCTGCCGTACGGGCACGTTTTCCTTCCCCTCCAGCAGAGAGAGAATCATCCGCGCTGCCTCCCGGCCGCTCTCCTCGTAAAAGTAATGGGCGGTGGTCAAGGCCGGTTCCACCACGCGGCAGGCCCAGCTGTCCCCAATGCCCACCACAGAGAGGTCCTCCGGCACCCGCCGCCCCATCATCTGTCGGGCGGTCTGAATGACCCCAACGGCAGCGGTGTCGGTGGCGCAGACGATGGCATCCAGCTCCGGCTCCCGCTCCAGCAGCAGCCGGCCCTGTTCATAGCCGCTGCCGTGGTTGAAATCTCCCTCGGTGAAGCAGATTTCGTTCTCCGCAATGCCGTACTCCCGGCAGGCGTCCACCAGAGCCTTTCGGCGCAGATACCCCACCGCCACGTCCCGCTGGGTGACGCCGATGTAGCCAATCCGGCGGCGGCCTTTTTTCAGCACCAGCTCGTCCAGCTCTTTGGCAGCCTCGTAGTCGTTGTGGTAAACACAAGGGAACTGCCGGTGCCGCTGGCCGACCAGCACCACCGGGATGCGCATCTGGGACAGCATTTCCTCGTGCTCCGGCGTGATGATCGTGGCCAGCAGGATGACCCCCGCCGCCCGGTTGGCCCCGAAGAGGCTCAGGTACTCCAGCTCCTTTTTCTCGTCGTTGTCGGTGTTGGCCAGCAGGAACATATAGTTCTCCCGGTTGAGAATATCGCTGATGCCCGCCGTCGCCTCGGCCACGGCGGTAGAGCTGATTTTGGGCACAATGACGCCGATCTGCCGGACCTTCCGGGTGCGCAGCATTTGGGCGTAGGTATCCGGCTGGTAGCCGGTCTCATCAATAACTTCCTTGATGCGCGCCCGCTTCTCCTGGCTCAGGCTGCCCCCGTTCAGATAGCGGGAAACAGCGGCGTTGGATACGCCCGCCATTTTTGCAATTTCGTTGATGGTCATGTTTTTCTCCCGGTGAGCAACACTGCCCAATGGTATGTATTTTATACTTTATCACATTTGCACTGAAATTGCAAACTACAATAATTGCCTCATTCCAGTCCGTGGGGACATTTATTTCCCTCGTCGTCCACGGTGACGAACACCATCTCCCCGGCGCAGCAAGCGGCCCCGCTGAGCAGCTCCCGGCCCTGGATGTGCAGGTGGATGCTGGTGACGCCCAGCGTCACCGACTCCACCCCCAGCTCCAAAATCTCCCCCGGCACCATGGGCCGCAGCAGGCAGATGTTCTCCGCTCCCGCCATGACAATGTGGTCGGTGCGGCGGCGCAGCCGGGCGGTGGCGATGAAGGCGGCCTCCGCCATCCATTCCATGATCTGACCGGCGTAGAGGGTATTGTGGTGGTTCAGATGCTCCGGGCGGAGCTGGTGGCAGGTGATGATGTCCATGGCGGCGGCCTCCGTTTCCTGTGGCTCCATTTATTGTACCTCTTTTTACTCCCCAGCGCAAATGTTTCTGTCAGGTTCCATTGGAAAAAGGCGTTTTTCCGTTATCCTCCGCAGACCAGCCCGCCGTTGACCCCGAACACCTGGCCGGTGATAAACCCGGCCTCCTCCCCCGCCAGGAAACAGGCCAGGTTCGCCACGTCCTCCGGCGTTCCCAGCCGCCCCAGGGGGGTGTCCTCCGCCAGGCCATCCAGCGTCTCCTGGGTGAACTCGGAGAGCATATCCGTCTGGATGACGCCGGGGGCGATGCAGTTGGCGGTGATGTGACTGGGACCGACCTCCTTCGCCAGGGCCCTGGTGAAGCTGATGACCGCCCCCTTGGCGGCGGAGTAGGGCGCCTCACAGGAACCGCCCACCTGTCCCCACATGGAGGACACGGTGATGATGCGCCCCGCCTGGCGGCGGATCATGTGGGGCAGCACCGCCCGGACAGGGTAAAACACGCCGTTCACGTCCACGGCGAACACCCGCGCCCAGTTCTCGTCGGTGCAGTCCTGAAGCAGTCCTACCGGCAGGGCAATTCCGGCGCAGCACACCAGCGCGTCCAGCTGGCCGAAGGCGTCCAGCACCGTCCCCACCATGGCGTTGACCTGGGCAGAACTGGAAACGTCGGCCCGGACTGGGAACGACTCAGGCCCCAATTCCCGGCACAACGCCAGCGCCGCTTCCTCTGAGCGGTGGTAGTGGACCGCCACCCGCCAGCCCCCCCGGGCGAAGCGGCGGGCCGTCGCCGTGCCGATGCCCCGGCTGGCCCCGGTAATTAAAACGTTTTTTTGCATCGAAATCTCTCCTAACAGGACAAAGTCATTTCCAAAGAAACAACATTCACAAAAGGTTCATATTTTCTTTTCAAACCCTTCAAACATTCCGGAACAGACTGTGCTAGTATACATGTAAGCAATCAATGAATCTCCCTCTTGTTGATTGTGCCTCTCTCTTTTTCATTATATTCCTTCCTTAAAAACAAGCCCTCTGCCCGGTCAAACGGACGGAGGGCTTGTTTTTTCGCCAAACACGCTTATTTCAGTTTGATCTTCACACCGGGTTTTCCCTGCTGGCGGGCCTTGCGGTTGGCCTCCCGGACGCCCAGCTTCTCTCCTGTTTTGGGGTCCACGACGTAAGTGTTGTCCAACTGTCCCCGGAGGGATGCCCGCACCGCCGTCAGATACTCCTGCCGCAGGGCGGCCTGCTCCGCTTTTTCCTCCGCCGTCAGGGGTTCCACCTTGCTCTTGCGGGCCAGAGCGTTGATGCGGTCGATTTTTTCCTGTGAGATACCCATGTGATGTCTCTCCTCCTGGATGGTATGCTCCGATTGTAACAGAAAACCGGAAAAATGACAACCGGAAAATCCCGCTGCTCTGGAATCTTAAAGTTTCATGAAAAAACGCTTCCCACGACAAAGGGGGGCTTGCTTTCCCCCGCTCCAGCGGATATAATGCAAATCACGTAAACCCATCCATCCCGGGCCATCCGGCCCACCTGTTACAGAAAGGACTATCCCTATGGCTGGCAACCGTTCCTCTGCTATTGCGCACTTTTTGCTGCTGCTGTTCCGTATCCTCTTTACGGTTTTTGCCGTGGGCACCACAGTGTTTATCTTTTCCAATTCTCTCGAAATTGGCACCGTCTCCTCCGCCCGGAGCCAGGAGGTCACCGCCCTGCTCAACCGTTATCTGGCCCCCATGGGGCTGTACCTGACCGAAGCGGTGGTACGCAAACTGGCCCACTTCGCGGAATACACGCTGCTGGCCTTCTGGTTCACCCTCTGCCTCCGGGTCTACACCCGGCACTACATCCGGCACATCAGCTGGCCGCTGTTTCTGGTGCTGCTGGTGGCCAACCTGGACGAGACCCTGCAAACCTACGTGGCCAACCGCAACGGTTCCATTCGGGACGTGTGGATCGACTTCGGCGGCGGCGTGACCGGCGTGCTGGCGGCACTGGTCCTTATCATGCTGTTGGGCGGCTTCTGGCATCTGCTGGGGTTTGGGCGACACAGGGAACAGTGAACAATGAGCAATTCATTGCTGTGAAACCCCCTTTCCTTTGGAAGGCATCTTCCGCAACTGGCCACCCCTCTTGCCTCCCATACGGGTACCCAACCGAAGCCTCCGCTCTGGGGATTTCCTTCGGTCACAGCAGATGCGGGTTCGATTGGGAGAGGAACAACGGCTGAATTTCCGTTTTTTACAGGCTCATTCCCCGCCTCACAGGGAAGCACATTTCAAAAATAGAGCGGGCATCCCTGTGGCACCCAACTCTATGCTGTGAAAGAACGAAGCCAGCGGTTCCCGCTGGCTTCGCTGTTATCCTGTGCTTTTTTCTCTCCCCTAACGCTGGACGTAGGACCTAAATCGGCCGCAGTCTTTCCGCCGGGTAAGATACGCTTACTTCCACAGCTTTTTCAGCTTGCGGGCGGGCCAGGTGAGCATTCGTCCCAGCCGCCAGGAGAAGGAACTTCGCATGGCGGCATTCTTCTTTTTGAGGGAGGACAGTTCCTTTTCCAATGCCGCAATTTCTGCTTCCTTTTCCACTGTCTCACTGCGCGGCGTCCATTCCAGGTGAAGGGATACCACGTCCCCATCCTGCACCGCGTAAGCCAGAATGATGGGTTTATCATGACAGGCATTTCCTGTGCCCTGAGGTTCCGCCTGGCCGTTGCATCTGACATTTTGATAGGTCACCCAACAGGATACCCGCTCTCCCCGCTCGTTCCGTACATCTCTGCCACGAAGCTTAATGGTCAGCTTCTCGCCGGAACGAATGTGGAGCTTCAAATCCAGCGTCCCATGATATGCCTCCACCGTATAACCCACACCATTTTTTTGGAGCCATTTCGGCTGCTTTATCACCGCTCGTGCGTCAGAAATCTGCGCCAGCGCAAGCTCCGCCTCAGCGCCTGTCAGCTTGATATCCACCCTGGCAGTCAGGTTATCCCTGAAGCGGTTGACAAGCTCCGTCAGGTTATCAGGTTCATATGGATTTTCTTCGATAAAACGGTCCAACCCCTGCGTGATCGTCGGCTGGCAAAGCTGGCGGCTTGCCAGTACATCGCCGATCACCTTGGTGACGCCGATGACGGCATAGCACTCCTGCAAGGGGTGGAAGTCCTTTTCCGCTGCGTACCGCTTCGCGTAGTCATAGAGTTCCACGTCAAAGCAGGTTTCAAACAATTTCTGAAAGCTGCACGAATCAAACACAGCCTTCAAATACCCTTCCACTGTCTTCGCTGAAACTGGAGCATTGTCCACATTGTTTTGCAGGACCTCCAGCACCTTCTCGTCCTTTGTGAGAACGCTAAAGGACTCGTCCACCTTCCCAGCACTACTAACCTGGGTCCGAGGGAACGCCTCGTTGATTTTCTGCGCACAGGCGATCGTTTCCGGGCTGATGGACCGGCCTCCCTCGATGCGGAAACTCAGCAGCTTCGGGCAATACCGCACATAAATCAGCGCCATCAGCAAGTTTCGGTCCTGGCACTCCGCTGTTTCCAGTTTTAAGCTCCTGATGCCAGGATCCAAGAAAGGCGTCAGCGCATAATCATTGCAAGCCAGCCGTTCGACGACTTCTTTGCCAAAATGGTGCCTACCCCGCGTCAGCCGGTAAAAGCGCGCCGGATCACTGGTTGAATTCTCTTCTTGCGCACCGAAAATCTCGTCTACCACCTGGAATGCGGTCTCGTGGATCCTTCTGGTAGACTCTGCCATTTCCCGTTCGAGAAAGGGCGAATAGCGTCTGGCTCTGCGCGCCTCCTGGTCGATAAAACTCTGCCTGGTCTGATTCCAAAGGGCTCTAAGGACACCTCCGCCTGCTCCGGAAACAATGTACCGCTTTTCCGCGAACCTGGCCGTTTTGAAATACATATGCTTATGGATAGCCAGTTTTGTGTAAAAGGACGCATTGATCGTGTCCTTTAAGCTGTAATGGATCGCCTGTGTGTCGAGATTTTTATTATTCAGTTTGAATCCATAATAGTCCGCGATCTCACTGGCGATCTCATAGTCCTCGGCGTGGGTGTGGAGCGTGTTATGGATGGAGAACACTTGAATATCGTTCAGGTCTACCCCAGCACACAGCATCAGCAGGAAGGTGATCCGGCTGTCAAATCCGCCGGACAAGCATGTGGAAATATTGCTTGTCCGTGCCTTTAGATTCCGAAATAACGCCGTCCACTTGTCAAACCAGCGGTCAAGCGTCGCCATGCCTTCCGCAGAGTCCAGGGCGATGGATTCCTCGGTGCAAATGCCAGCCTCCGCCCGTAATTCCGAAGTGTTGGTGTCGATGAACAGGACAGCGTCCTTATCCACCAGCTTGATCTCCTTCACCGCCGTATCCGCATATGCGTGGCTGGTCAGGGACCCCAGCAGGAGCTGGTTGGCGTAGTCCCGGTCCAGCGTGAGGGGAAAGCGCGTTTTCAGATACTCCAGCAGGCGGTGGAAGGAATTGCTCAGGGCAAAATAGCCCCCATTGCGGAACAGGTAAAGCCCCCAGCTGCCGTTGAAGTCCTGCCGGATTCGGATTTGCCCGTCCGCCATGCGCTCCACATAGACATAAGCGCCGCAGCCGTCCAGGGCGTCCGCCGCCGCCTCCGTCAGGTTCTCCTGCTCGAAAATGCCGCTGGACTGCACGGAAAAGCCGTAAAAATGGGGCTCTACTTCGTCCAGGTGCTCCGAATCGATCAGGAAGAACTCCTTCTCCGGGTCAAAAAAGTCCCTGCTTTCGCTGTCCCGGCAAAGCGACACCGTATTTCCCATTTCGCTCATTTCTCACAGTTCCTTCCATCGTTTGGCGCGGCTTTCCCCCGCCATTTGCCGGTTTGCCCGCAAATGCAACGGGAGACTGCCCTACCAGATACTCCGTCTCGCTTACTTCTTCCGCAGCTTTTTCAGCAGCCTTTTCAGCTTGCGGCCCGGCCAGGTGACAATGCGGCCCACTTTCCAGATGGTGGACTGCTTGATGGCCTTGTTTTTCTTTTTGAGGGCTGCGTTTTCCTTTTTCAGCGCGGAGATCTGCTTTTTCAGCGCGGAGATTTGCTTTTTCAGTTCTTTTTGCTGCTTTTTCAGTTCCTTGATCTGAACTCCCCGGTCCCGCTTTTCGTCCCAAGCTATTCGGAGCTTTTTGTTGAGCCTGGATTTTTCAGCGTTGGACTGCCGGAGCTTACGATTGGCTTCCCTTATCCGTCTGCGGTCCCTTTCCTGGCCCTTAGTATATACTTCACATACCTTCGCAATTGAGGGCAGGTCTTCTGCGCTTCCCGGGGGAGTGCGCCGTGTTGTCCAGATTGCTGTTTCAGATGTTTGCTCCCGCCACTGGCTGCTCCG
>JAJQAS010000215.1 GCA_021203685.1 Clostridiales bacterium
AAATCAGTATTTGGGGGGCCGCTTCTTTTGTTTATAAGACACATACATAGTAATACACCGCGCCCAGCACGAACGTGATCAACAGGCTTTTCAGGGTCGTCTTGAGGGGGGTCTTGGGGGATTTGTTGTTCACAGAGAACGCCTCCTTTGTTTTAGCTATTAGCTGTTAGCTCTTAGCTCTTAGCTTTGCGGAACCTGACTAACAGCTAATAACTAATGGCTAATAGCTTATTTCAAGTGTACCACAGGTTGAGGGGAAAGGCAAACGATTCCCGGCGGTTTTGGAAAAATCTTTCGGCGCTGGCAAAGGGCTGTCCGGTGTGGTATACTGGTGGAAACCTCGAAGGAGGAGTTGGAACAATGGCAAACATCATTGAAATCACTGACCTCACCGACCCGGCGCTGGACCTGTTCCTCCGGCTGACCGAGGCCCAGCTGCGCAACCGGCTGGAGCCGGAGAAGGGGGTCTTCATCGCGGAAAGCCCCAAGGTCATCCGCCGGGCGCTGGAGGCCGGGTGCCAGCCGGTGGCCTTTTTGATGGAGCGGCGGCACATCCAGGGGCAGGCCAGGGAACTGCTGGAACGCTGCGGCGGCGTCCCGGTGTATACGGCTGACCGGGAGGTGCTGGCTGGGCTGACCGGCTACCAGCTGACGCGGGGCATCCTCTGCGCCATGCGCCGCCCAAAGCTGCCCACGGCGGAGGAGCTGTGTGCCCAGGCCCATCGGGTGGCGGTGCTGGAGGGCATTGTGGACGCCACCAACGTGGGGGCTATTTTTCGCTCGGCGGCGGCGCTGTTCGTCGACGCGGTGCTGGTAACGCCCACCTGCTGTGACCCCCTGTACCGCCGGGCGGCGCGGGTCAGCATGGGGACGGTGTTCCAGGTGCCCTGGACCCGCATTGGGGAAACGGCGGCGGACTGGCCCCACCCCGGCATGGAGCGGCTGCAATCACTGGGCTTCCGCACCGCTGCCATGGCGCTGACGAACGAGGCCCTCAGCATCGAGGACCCCCACCTGCAACAGGAGGACAAGCTGGCCATCGTCCTGGGGACGGAGGGGGACGGTCTCTCTCCCCACACCATCGCCGGGTGCGATTACGCGGTGCAGATCCCCATGTCCCACGGCGTGGACTCGCTGAACGTGGCGGCGGCCAGCGCGGTGGCCTTTTGGGCGTTGCGGCGGCAGGATGGGGTGTAATTCTGTCTGATTTTTGAGAATTGCTCCTGCTGGGGATTGACAAACCGAACGTTGTGGTGCTATCATAGAACAAAAGTTCTAATGCCATCACGGCGTTTTGTTTTGGGGTGCCGAATATGCTTTCTGTGCTGCACATCGAGAATATCGCCGTCATCGAGTCGGCGGAAATTCAGTTCGACAGGGGTTTTAACGTCCTGACCGGCGAGACCGGCGCGGGCAAGTCCATCGTGGTGGACGCCATCGGCGCGGTGCTGGGGGGACGCACCTCCCGTGATTTGATTCGCACCGGGGCGAAGTCGGCGCTGGTCAGCGCCACGTTCCGGGAGCTGCCGGAGCTGGACTGGTTCGCGGAAAACGGCATGGGGCCGGACGAGGAAGGGTGCCTCCTGCTTCAGCGGGAGCTTCGCCTGGACGGGAGAAACCTCTGCCGCCTGAATGGACGCCCGGTGCCGCTGGCCCAGCTGCGGGAGCTGGGGTGGCAGCTGCTGAACATCCACGGTCAGCACGACGGACAGCAGCTGCTGGACCCGGAGTGCCACCTCTCCTATCTGGACAGTTACGGGGAGACTCAGTCTCTCTTGGAGGACTTCCAAAAAGCCTTTCACCAGGTCGCCGGGCTGAAAAAGCAGATCACCGCCCTCCAGATGAATGAGGCGGAGAAGGCCCGGCGCATCGACTCCCTGACTTACCAAATCGACGAGCTGGAGCGGGCCAACCTGAAACCGGGAGAGGACAAAGAGCTGACCGAACGGCGGAACCTGCTCCGCAACGCCGGGAAGCTGATGGACGCCATCGACACCGCCTTTTACGCTCTCTACGGCGGCGATGACCGGGACGGGGCCATCTCCCTGGTGGAGACCGCCGAGGAGGCCCTGCGGGCCGGAGGGCGGTACAGCCAGGAGCTGTCCGCCCTCAGCGAGAGCCTTTCCGAGCTGCGCTACACCCTGACCGACGCGGCGGACCGGGTGCAGGAGAAAAAAGACGGTTTGGAGATGTCGCCCCACGAGTTGGACGAGCTGGAAAGCCGCCTGGACCTGATTTACCGGCTGCGGAAAAAGTACGGGGCCACGGTGGAGGAGATGCTGGCTTACCTGGAGCGCTCCAAACAGGAGCTGGAGGAGATTCAGTGTTCCACCGACCGCATCGAGCAGCTGACCCGAAAGCTGGTGGGGGCGCTGCGGGAGGCCGCCGCCCGGGGCAAAAAGCTGACCGAGGCCCGGAAGGAGCGCGCCCGCTCCCTGGAGCAGCGCATCCAAAAGGAACTGGCCGACCTGGATATGCCAAAGGTGCGTTTTCAGGTGCAGTTTTCCCCCAAGGAAGGCTCTTTCCACATGGACGAGACGGGCATGGATCAGGTGCAGTTCCTGATGTCCGCCAACGTGGGGGAGGACTTGAAGCCCATCCACAAAATCGCCTCCGGCGGCGAGCTGGCCCGCATCATGCTGGCCCTGAAAAACGTCCTGGCGGAGAACGAGTCCATCACCACTCTGGTCTTTGACGAGGTGGATACCGGCGTCTCCGGCCGGGCGGCCAGCAAGGTGGCCCGGAAGATGGCCGACGTGGCCCGCCACAAACAGGTGCTCACCGTCACCCATCTGCCCCAGATTGCGGCCATGGCAGACGTGCATTTCTCTGTGGAGAAGGGGGAGCGGGACGGGCGCACCTACACCGATGTGGAGCGGCTGACGCCCCAGCGGCGGCGGGAGGAGCTGGCCCGGCTCACCGGCGGCAGCGTGGTCACCCCCGCCCTGCTGAAAAGCGCAGGGGAGCTGCTGGAGCAGTCGGAGGCGTACCGAAAGGGGCTGCGCAGCGGGGGAGAGCAGGCGTAGCCAATGGCAGCTTGTTTTTGGTGGCTAGCGGTTAGTGGCTGGTGGCTGGAAAAGGAATCTCTAAAGCACTCATAAATTGCGATAAATTGCGATAAATTACGAATCCCCTTCCAACCGGGAAAACGCACACGGTTGAAGGGGGATGTTTCATCTTTTAGTGAACGATTATTACTCCACCCACACCTTGCCGATGTCGGTGCGGAAGTGCATATCCTTCCAGGCGATGGGCTTCGCGGCGGCATAGGCGTTGTCCACCGCCTCGGCCAGGGTCGCGCCCCGGGCGGTGACGCCCAGCACCCGTCCGCCATTGGTCAGGTATTCCCCGTTGGGACCGAACTTGGTGCCCGCGTGGAACACATAGGCGTCCTTCACCTGGTCCAGGCCGGAGATGACGTTGCCCTTCTCGTAGCTCAGGGGATAGCCGCCGGAGGCCAGCACCAGGCAGCAGGCCGCGCCGTCCTTCCACCGGATGTCCATCTGGTCCAGGGTGCCGTCCACACAGGCGTTGAAGATGTCGAACAGGTCGGTGTCCAGCTGGTAGAGCAGGGGCTGGGTCTCCGGGTCGCCGAAGCGGGCGTTGTATTCCACCACCTTGGGGCCGGTGGGGGTCAGCATCAGGCCGAAGTAGAGCACACCCTTGAAGGGACGGCCCTCCGCCTGCATGGCGGCCATGGTGGGGGCAAAAATCTCCCGCATACACTGCTCCGCAATTTCCGGGGTGTAGTTGGGGGAGGGAGTGAACGCGCCCATGCCGCCGGTGTTGGGGCCTTCGTTGCCGTCATAGGCCCGCTTGTGGTCCTGAGAGGACAGCATGGGGACCACGTGCTCCCCGTCGGCGAAGGCCAGCACCGTCACCTCCGGGCCGGTCATGCACTCCTCGATGACCACCGTGGAGCCGGAAGCGCCGAACTTGCCGCCCTCCATCATGTCCCGGACAGCTTGTTTAGCCTCCTCTACCGTGGCGGCCACGGTGACGCCCTTGCCCAGGGCCAGACCGTCGGCCTTGACCACGATGGGCGCGCCCTGCTGGTCGATGTAAGCCAGGGCCTCCGCCTCGTCGGTGAAGGTTCGATACTGAGCGGTGGGAATGTGATATTTTGCCATCAGCTCCTTAGAGAACGCTTTGGACGCCTCAATGATGGCGGCGTTTTTGTGGGGGCCGAAGGCTTTCAGCCCGGCCTCCTCCATCGCGTCCACCATGCCCAGGGCCAGGGGGTCGTCGGGGGCCACCATGACGAAGTCCATCTGGTTCTCTTTGGCCCACTGCACCATGGCGTCCACGTCGGTGGCCCCGATGGGGACGCAGGTTGCCACCGAGGAGATGCCCGCGTTGCCGGGGGCGCAGTACAGCTCCGTCACCTTGGGGGACTGGGCCAGCTTCCAGCAGATGGCGTGTTCGCGGCCACCGCCGCCGACTACTAATACTTTCATTTGAAACACTCCTGTTTTTAATTTTCTGGTTATACTTTTGAATCAGACTTGTCAGTGAATCCGGCAGGAAACCCCTCCACCATGCTTCGCATGGTCCCCCTCCGCCGTCAAGCGGCACTTCCGGGGCTTTGCTCCTCCCTGCCCTTTCAGGGGAGGCAAGAGGGGTGGTCAGTTGTAGTAAGATACTTCTTTAATATCCGAACGTCCCCTCCAGCGACTCGTCGTTGTCGATCCAGTCCTGTACCATAATCTCCCGGTAGTCCTCCTCCGTGTCCCGGATAAAGACGTTTTTGATGCCCGCGTTGATGATGAACCGCTTGCACAGGGAGCAGCTGCAGGAATTTTTGATGTATGCCCCGGTGGAGACCTCCCGCCCGGTGAGATACATGGTCGCGCCGATCATTTTGTTGCGCTCCGCGCTGATGATGGCGTTCTGCTCGGCGTGGACGCTGCGGCACAGCTCGTACCGCTCCCCACGGGGGATTTGCAGCTGCTGCCGGATGCAGTACCCCAAATCGGTGCAGTTTTTCCGCCCTCGGGGCGCACCCACATAGCCGGTGGAGATGACCTCGTCGTTTTTGACGATGACCGCCCCGTAGCGGCGGCGCAGACAGGTCCCCCGCTGGGAGACCACGTCCGCCAGGTCCAGGTAATAGTTGAT
Organism: Clostridiales bacterium; assembly: GCA_021203685.1. Classification (GTDB taxonomy): domain Bacteria; phylum Bacillota; class Clostridia; order Oscillospirales; family Oscillospiraceae; genus Onthomonas. The sequence goes on from JAJQAS010000215.1 coordinate 5,119, forward strand.
TTTGTCTCGTCTGGCCATAGCTTTGCCTCGTCAATAGTCCGTCACGTCGAATTTGCGGTCTTTGAAGTAGTAATCCCGGTCGGCCTCGGTGATTTGCCGGATGAGCTTGCAGGGGTTCCCTGCGGCGATCCAGCCCGTCGGGATGTCCTTCGTGACCACGCTGCCCGCGCCGATGACCGCTTCGTCTCCGATGGTCACGCCGGGGAGCACCACCACGTTGCCGCCCAGCCAGACGCGATTGCCGATGGTGACGGGGATGCCGTACTCATAGTAGGACAGGCGGCTGTCCGGGTGGATGGGGTGTCCCGCCGTGTAGATGGACACGTTGGGAGCGAACAGGCAGCTGTCCCCGATGGTCCCCTTGCCCACAGCCAGGACGGTCAGGGTGTAGTTGAGAAAGCCGCCGCTGCCCAGCTCGATGTTCCAGCCGTAGTCGCAGCGGAAGGGCGGCTCGATGCAGGAGCCTTCCCCCACCTTGCCCAGCAGCGCCCGCAGCTGGGCGCTGAGAGACTCGTGCTCCCAGGGCGGCGTCTGGTTGTAGGTGAAAATTTTCCGTTTGCAGGCGTCACGCTCCTCCGGCAGTCCGTCAAAGCTGTCCCGGTAGGGAAGACCCGCCATCATCCGTTCCTTGTGGTTCATTGTGTACCTCCCAAAATGTGATTTCTGGCTTCATTATACACGATTCGACCGCCGATGAACAGCCCTGTTTTTCGCAAACCGAAAAAGGGCAGGGGAGAGCCCCCTGCCCTGAAAAGTCAGTGGTGGAACAGCCGGATGCCGGTGAAGCACATGGTAATGCCGTGGCTGTTGCAGGCCGCGATGACGTTGTCGTCCCGGATGGAGCCGCCCGGTTCGGCGATGTACTTCACGCCGGATTTGAAGGCCCGCTCCACGTTGTCCCCGAAGGGGAAGAAGGCGTCGGAGCCGCAGGAGACCTCGCTCATCTGGGCGATCCATGCTTTTTTCTCCTCCTCGGTCAGCACTTCGGGCTTGACCTTGAAGTTCTCCTGCCACACGCCCTCGGCCAGCACGTCCTCGTACTCGTTGGAGGTGTACACGTCAATGGCGTTGTCCCGATTGGGGCGGCGGATGCCGTCCACGAACTGGAGGCCCAGCACCTTGGGGTGCTGCCGCATCCACCAGTTGTTGGCCTTGTCCCCCGCCAGACGGGTGCAGTGGATGCGGCTCTGCTGACCCGCGCCCACGCCGATGGTCTGGCCGTCCTTCACGTAGCAGACGGAGTTGGACTGGGTGTATTTCAGGGTGATGAGGGCCACGATCAGGTCGATTTTGGCGGCCTGGGGCAGATCCTTGCTGTCGGTGACGATGTTGGACAGCATTTCCTCGTCGATTTTCAGGAAGTTGTGGCCCTGTTCAAAGACCACGCCGAAAATTTCCCGGCGCTCCTGGGACTTGGGGACGTAATCCGGGTCGATTTGGATAACGTTGTAGTTGCCCTTTTTCTTGGTCTTGAGGATAGCCAAAGCCTCATCGGTGTAGCCGGGGGCGATGATACCGTCGGAGACCTCGTTTTTCAGGTAGGCGGCGGTGGCGGCGTCGCAGACATCGGAGAGGGCGGCCCAGTCGCCGTAGGAGCAGAGCCGGTCAGCGCCGCGAGCGCGGATGTAGGCGGCGGCGATGGGGGTGACTTCCGCGTCCTTGTCCACAAAGTAGATGGCCCGGTCGATGTCGCTGAGGGGCTTGCCCACGGCGGCCCCGGCGGGGGAGACGTGCTTGAAGGACGCGGCGGAGGGCATACCGGTGGCCTCTTTCAGCTCCTTCACCAGCTGCCAGGAGTTGAAGGCATCCATAAAGTTGATGTAGCCGGGCTTGCCGTTGAGGACGGTGACGGGCAGTTCGCCCTCGGCCATGTAAATTTTCGAGGGCTTCTGGTTGGGGTTACAGCCGTATTTCAATTCCAGTTCTTTCATGTTCACAGCCTCCCAGATGAGTGAATTGGTAGTTATGATTGCTCAGCATGATAGAAATTAGCAATTAGCAATGTGCAATGTGCAATTATCAGCTATTAGCCTTTAGCTATTAGTCAGGATAGTGGTTGCTGTTTCGTCAGCGATTTTGCCGGGCAAAGTACAGGTTTTCCATGGAGAACTATCGTTTGGCAACTCACCACCCCGGTTGCCTCCCCAGACCGGGGAGGAGGGCCGCCCCCGCAGGCGGTGGC
>JAJQAS010000266.1 GCA_021203685.1 Clostridiales bacterium
CCACCCCCACCCCGGTCAGCAGCAGCGTGGAGCGGGTAAGAGAATCCTGCTGTTTGTTCATGCGGCCACCCCCATTCAAAAACAAAAGTATGCGCGTCCCGCGGGGAACATGCTGCTGACAAAATTGGGTCATCCAATTTCACAGAATCCCTTGACAAGCGGGCAAGGGGATGGTAAGCTCAAAGTAACTTATGCTGTGCCTTTGAACCGGCTTTGTCTGTAATTGCGACGAAACCCCTCCGCCACCGCCTAAAGGCGGCGGCCCTCCTCCCCTTTCAGGGGAGGCAAGAGGGGTGGTCGGTTGCGAAAGGCTACTTGTCAGGGGGAAGGTTTCTCGTTGAACTGAGCAAAAGGCACACCACCCCCCATTTTCAGAAAGGAAGGATCATCTTGGTCAATATGCGGAAAGCAGCCATCGTGGGCTGCGGGTTTGTCGGTTCCGCGTCGGCGTTCAGCCTGATGCAGAGCGGACTATTTTCGGAACTGGTGCTCATCGACGCCGACCGCCAGCGGGCCGAGGGCGAAGCCCTGGACATCAGCCACGGTCTGCCCTACGCCCGGCCCATGCAGATCTACGCCGGGGACTACGACGACGTGGCGGACTGCTCCGTCATCGTCATCACCGCCGGCGCCGCCCAGAAGGAGGGTGAGACCCGGCTGGACCTGGTCCACAAAAACGTGGGCATTTTCCGCTCCATCGTCCCGGAGATCGCCAAGCGGGGCTTCGAGGGCATTCTGCTGGTGGTGGCCAATCCGGTGGACATCCTGACCGCCGCCGCCGTCAAGCTCTCCGGCTTCCCGGAGCACCGGGTCATCGGCTCCGGCACGGTGCTGGACACCGCCCGGCTGAAATACGTCCTGGGCCAGCACTTGAGCGTGGACAGCCGCAACGTCAACGCCTTCATCATCGGGGAGCACGGCGACAGCGAGCTGGCCGCCTGGAGCTGCGTGGACGTGGGAGGCGTCAGCCTGCCCGACTTCTGCGAAATGCGGGGCCACCACAACGACCACGACCTGGCCGCCCAGAAGATTTACGAAAACGTGAAAAACAGCGCCTACGAGATCATCTCCAAAAAGCGGGCCACCTACTACGGCGTAGCCATGGCGGTGAACCGCATCTGTGAGTGCATCGTCCGCAACGAGCACTCCATCCTCCCCATCTCCAGCATGGTCCACGGGGCCTACGGCATCGACGGTGTGGCCCTGAGCCTGCCCGCCGTGGTGGGGGCCGACGGCATGGAGACGCTGGTGCCCATCCACCTGAGCGACGAGGAAATTGCCGCCCTCCGGGCCTCCGCCAATGTGCTGAAAGAGGTGCTGGACCGGGAATTTCCCCAGTAAAGGCTGGATTTGTCCCGTTTCGCCCGGTCAAAAGTAGATATTTACCCAAACAAGCCCTTTTGTTAAAAGAGGGCTTGTTTTTTGTGCCCTGATGCTGGTATAATAAAAAGGATTTTGATTATTTCTTTGTTTACCTGGCGTTGTTACTAATGCCGGTTCAGAAGGACAACCGCAAAAGCTGGCAGCGCCTGACTAACGGCTAACGGCTAACAGCTCAAAAAACGGGAGGTGGCCCCCTGTGGGGACAGTCCAGACCTTTTTAAATTCCTTTGACCTGTCCAACCTGCTCTACTACCTGGTGCGGGCGCTGGCGGCGCTGCTGTGCATCGTCATCCACGAGATGTGCCACGGCTTCGCGGCGCTGGCCCTGGGGGACCAGACCGCCAAACGCAGCGGCCGCCTGTCCTTCAACCCCCTGCACCACATCGACCCGCTGGGTCTGCTGCTGATGATCACGGCGGGGTTCGGCTGGGCCAAGCCCGTGCCGGTGGACATGCGCCGGTTCAAGCACCCCAAGCAGGGCATGGCCCTGACCGCTCTGGCGGGGCCGGTCTCCAACTTCATTTTGGCGCTGGTCGCCCTGGGCGGGGCCAGCCTGCTCTACCACTACGCGGTGTTCCCCACCCAGCTGATTTACGAAATCGTCTCCTGGGTCTATGTGTTCCTGCTCTATACGGCGATTTTGAGCGTGGGCCTGGGTGTGTTCAACCTGTTCCCCATCCCGCCGCTGGACGGGAGCAAGGTGCTGTTCTCCTTCCTCCCGGACCGGCTGTACAGCACCATCCTGCACTACGAGCGGTACATCGCCCTGCTGCTGTTCGCCCTGGTGTTCCTGGGCTGGCTGGACGCGCCCCTCTACGGGGCCAGGACGGCGGTATTGACCGTCCTCTGCCGCCTGGTGGGGCTGCCGGAAGGGATCGTGACCTGATGGATACGCCAGTCTATCACCTGGAAGGGGTGGTCCGCACCCGCTCCGAAGTGGAAAACTTCGACGGGCCGCTGGACCTGATTTTGAGCCTGCTGAGCAAGAACAAAATGGAGATTCAGGACATCCAAATCGCCCTGATCCTCGACCAGTACATGGCGTGGATGGACCAGCGCAAGGAGCTGGACCTGGACGTGGCCAGCGAATTTGTCTCCATGGCCGCCCAGCTGGTGTATATCAAGACCCGGATGCTGCTGGCCCTGAACAACGAGGAGACGATGAGCGAGATGGAAGAGCTCATCGCCTCCCTGGAGGAGCGCAAGCGCAGCGAGAACTACGCGAAAGTCAAACAGCTCCTGCCGGAGCTGAGCCGCCGCTGCGACCTGGGGGCCGACCTGCTGACCCGGGGCCAGCTGGCGGTGCAGCCGGACAAAACCTATCGCTACCAGCACCAGCCGGAGGACCTCTACCAGGCCATGCTGGGCCTGTACCGCCGCAACGGGGAGCAGCTTCCCCCGCCGGAGGCGGTGTTCCACGGCATTGTGGGCCGGGAACCCTACCCCGTGGCGGACAAGGCCCGGGAGGTGCTGGAGCGTCTGGTGCAGAGCGGCGTCACCAGGCTGCGGCAGCTGTTTCTGGCCTGCCGCACCCGGTCGGAGATCGTGGCGACGTTTTTGGCGATTTTGGAGCTGTGCAAGAGCTGCCGCATCTCCCTGGCGGGGTTCGGCAAAGACTGCACCGTCACCTGCGTGACGGCCCGGCAGGAGGAAGGCGGTGAGACCGACGGAGGATAAAGTGATAGAATCCGCCCTGGAGGGTATCCTATTCACGGCGGGGGAGCCGGTGGAGTGCAAGCGTCTGTGCCAGGTTCTGGAAATTGACCGGCAGCAGCTGGAGGACGCCGCCCGGCGGCTGGGGGACTACTACCGTTACGAGCAGCGGGGCCTCCGGCTCCTCCGGCTGGAGGATTCTTACCAGCTGGCCTCCGCCCCGGAACACGCCGACGTCATCCGCCGGGCGCTGGAGACCCGCAAGCCCCCCAGACTGTCCCCGGCGGTGCTGGAGGTGCTGTCCATCATCGCCTACTTCCAGCCCACCACCCGGGGCTACGTGGAGCAGGTGCGGGGGGTGTCCTCCGCCTACTCCATCAATTCCCTGCTGGAGCGGGGACTGATTGAGGAGTGCGGCAAGCTGGCCGCACCGGGGCGGCCCACCCTGTTCCGCACCACCCGACTGTTTTTGAAGACCTTTGGCCTGTCCTCTCTGGAGGAGCTGCCGCCCCTGCCGGAAAACGGCGAGCCGGGAGAGGCCCTGGCGGAAAAGGAGGCGGAGAAGTGAAAATTATGTTGATCGTGCTGCTGGTCGTGGCGGCGCTGGTCCTTCTGGCCTTTCTGCTTCGGCTGGGGGGGCGGGTGGAGTACTCCGCCCAGGGGCTGCTGGTGCAAATCAAAATCGGCCCCGCCTTCCTGACGGTATTTCCCAGAAAGCCCAAAGAGAAGAAGGAAAAAGCAGAGAAAAAGCCCAAAAAGAAAAAGGAAAAGCCCAAAAAGCAGACGGAGCCTGAAAAGCCCTCCCTGTTGCAGCAGGTGGGCGGCAGCCTGGACGAGTTGATGGACGAGCTGCCCGCCCTGCTGGATATCCTGGGGGAAGCGGTGGAAAAGCTGCGGGTGGACGAGCTGCTGCTGGACTACACCATCGCCGGGCGCTGCGACCCGGCAAAGGCCGGGATGCTCTACGGCGGCATTTGCGCCACAGGCGGCGCGGTGGCCGGGGTGCTGAACCAAAAGCTGACCATCAAAGAGCAGTCAGTCCGGTGCCGGGTGGACTTCACCGCCCGGGAGACGAAGGTTTACGCCCGGCTGACCCTGTCCTACACCGTGGCCCAGCTCATCGTGTTGGGCGTTCATGTGTTAATGGAACTGCAAAAAATCAGAGATATTCTCAACAAACCACAGCAGGAGGAGAACAAAAATGGAAAAAAAGCATCCGCTGAATGAGGTCATCAACATCACTATCGACAAGGTCAAGCAGATGGTGGACGTCAACACCGTGGTAGGTCAGCCCATCAACACGCCCCAGGGGGTCACGGTCATCCCCATCTCCCGGATGAGCTTCGGCTTCGGCTCCGGCGGCAGCGACTGGGCCACCAAGAACCAGTCCGCCGACAAGGACAACGCCTTTGGCGGCGGGGCCGGGGCCGGAGTGAGCATTGAGCCCACCGGCTTCCTCATCGTCAAGAGCGAAAGCGTCCGGTTCCTGCCGGTGGCCCCCTGTCCCGGCGGTCCGGTGGAGAAGGTCATCGACCTGATGCCGGAGATCGTGGACCGGGTGGAGAGCTTCGTGGACAAGCGCAAGGCCGAGAAGGCGGAGAAGGCGGAACAGGCAGATGAAACCGGGAAGGCGGACGACAGCGCCAGTGAAGAGTAAAGCGAACAAACACATTTTTCGGCGGCTGCTGGCCGGGGTACTGGCGGTGTGCCTGACCCTGGGCGGCGTGGGCAGCGCATCGGCCATCTCCACCAGCGCGGTGTCCACCTGCGTCATGGACGTGGACTCCGGCCGGGTGCTCTATTCCCACAACGCCGACGAACAGCGCCCCATCGCCAGCATCACCAAAATCATGACCGGCCTGCTGGCCTGCGAGCTGAGCAGCGAGGAGGATCTGGAGCAGGTGCTCACCTGCTCCGAGACCGCCAACGCCGAACAGGGCAGCTCCCTCTATATGGAGGTGGGGGACAAGATCACCCTGCTCTCCTGCATCTACGGGGCCATGCTCCGCAGCGGAAACGACGCGGCTATGCTGCTGGCGGAAACCATCGCCGGGGACGAGGAATCCTTTGTGGCGCTGATGAACGAAAAGGCACAGGAGCTGGGCATGGAGGACACCCTCTACGGCAACCCCAACGGACTGGTAGACGAGGGCAACTACTCCACCGCCTACGATATGTGCCTGCTGGGGTGCTACGCCATCCAGAATGAGCTGTTCGCGGAAATCGTCAGCACCTATTATATCGAGACCGAGGACGGCTGGAAAATTGAAAACCACAACCAGCTGCTGAGCATGGACAGCCGCTGCATCGGCATCAAAACCGGCTACACCTCCGCTGCGGGGCGGACACTGGTCTCCTGCTTTGAGGACCCGGACACCGGCCAGCGCATCGTCTGCTGCACCCTGGCGGATTCCTACGACTACCAGGACCATATCTCCGTCTACGACTGGGCCTTTGAGAACTACCCCACCCGGACCTTCTGTGAGGCCGGGGACGTGGTCACCACCCTGACGGTGGGCGGCACAGACTATACACTGACCGCCGTGGACACCGTCTCCTATCCCCTGACCGACGACGAGGCCCAAAAGGTCTACGCCCGGATGCGTCTGTCCCAGAACAGCGACGTGACCATCGAAGAGGGGGACGTGGTGGGCCGCATCGTCTACTACCTGGACGGCGAGGAAATTGGCCGCACCGACCTGGTCTACACCCCCCAGACGGAGGCGGAATGACCGTGGAGCGGCTGCAAAAGATCCTCTCCGCCCGGGGCGTGCTGTCCCGCCGGGCGGCGGAGCGGTATATTCAGGCGGGCCGGGTGACGGTGAACGGCGTCCCGGCCACGCTGGGCCAGCAGGCCGACCCGGAGCGGGACATCATCGCCGTGGACGGGGCGGAGCTGCCCCGACAGGCGGAGCCGGTGTACCTGCTGCTGAACAAGCCCCGTGGGTACGTCACTACCCTCTCCGACGAGCAGGGCCGCAGCACCGTGGCCCAGCTGGTGGCCGACTGCGGTCAGCGGGTCTACCCCGTGGGGCGGCTGGACCTGAACTCCGAGGGGCTGCTGCTGCTGACCAACGACGGGGAACTGACCCAGCGCTTGACCCACCCCAGCCATCAGGTAGAGAAGGAATATCTCGTGCGGGTGACGGGGGACGTGGAGGCCGCCCTGCCCCGGCTGCGCCGGGACATGACCGTGGAGGGCGTGGCCTACCGGGGGGGCGGAGGTGCACGCGCTCTCCTCCGGGGAAAAATGCTCCGCTCTGCTCTCCTTCACCATTCGTCAGGGAAAGAACCGCCAGGTGCGGAAAATGTGCGCCGCCTGCGGACTCACCGTCCACCGGCTCCGCCGGGTGCGGGAAGGCCCCCTCCGCCTGGGCGATTTGAAGAGCGGATGCTGGCGTTATCTCACAACCGAGGAAATTCAGCGGCTGAAAGCCCTGTGAAAACCGCCAAAATGCAAGAAGCGAAAAAAATCTTGCAAAAACAGCTTGCAATTCCTGCTGCAAAAGGGTATAGTATCTCTAACAAAATAAAGCAGAGTATCCACCCCACAAAAGAGGAGCAGGTGTTATGGCGAACGACATTTTGGCCACCATCCAGGAAAACATGCCCCATTTCTCCAAGGGGCAAAAGCTGATTGCCAACTTCATTCTCAATTCCTACGACAAGGCGGCGTTTATGACGGCCAGCAAGCTGGGCCGCACCGTCAACGTCAGCGAGTCCACGGTGGTGCGCTTCGCGGCGGAGCTGGGCTTCGACGGCTACCCCAGTATGCAGAAGGCCCTCCAGGAGATGATCCGCAACAAGCTGACCTCCATCCAGCGCATCGAGGTGTCCAAGGACCGCATCGGCAACCAGGATGTGCTGAGCATGGTCATGCAGTCGGACATCGAAAAAATTCGCCTGACGCTGGAGGAGACAAACCGCGCTGCCTTCAACGAGGCGGTGCAGCGCATCGCCGGGGTCAAGCGGCTCTACGTGCTGGGTGTCCGTTCGGCGGCCACTCTGTCGGAGTTCCTCACCTACTACTTCCAGTTCATGTTCGACGACGTGACCGGCGTGGAGACCAGCGCCATGAGCGAGACCTTCGAGCAAATTCTCCACATCAAAGAGGGGGA
>JAJQAS010000248.1 GCA_021203685.1 Clostridiales bacterium
GTCTCTTCACAGGTGTTACCCATGTGTCTCTTGACACAAGGGCCGCCCCTACAGGTGTTCTATCACCATAAACAACAACGCCCGGACGCTGCTGCGTCCGGGCGCTTGCCGTTGGAAACGGAACGGAAACGAATTTTAACTTACAGGTTGGCCTCGAAGAACGCCTTCAGACCGGCGATGGCGGCATCCTCGTCCGCGCCATCGGCCTTGATGGTGACGGTCTCGCCCTTCTTGACGCCCAGGGACATGATCATCATCAGCTGGGTCAGCTTCTTGGTGACGCCGTTCTTGGTGATGGTGCAGGTGGAGGCATACTTCTTGGCTTCCTTGGCCAGCAGGCCGGCGGGACGGGCGTGGATACCCAGTTCATCCTTGACGACGTAATCGAATTCTTTCATGAGACTTTCTCCTTTTAAAATAGAATATGATCGATCAATCCTTGGAACCCCGGAATTGATTTCACACTTGGATGTTCCCCCGCCTTTTGGGGGTCCGGCTGGAGCCAAAGGGCCTGCATCCCGGCGCTCTGCGCCCCCAGCACGTCCTTTTGCAGGTTGTCCCCGATGAAGAGACATTCCTCCGGCGGGCAGCCCGCCTTATTGGCGCAGAGCAGGAACAGGTCCCGGTGGGGCTTTTCCACTCCGGCCTCCTCGCTGGTGACGACGAAGTCCATCGCGCCCAGCAGCCCCAGCTTTTCCAGCTTTTTCAGCTGCCAGTCGGTCGTCATGTCCGACCCCACGCCGATGCGAACGCCCCGCTCTTTCAGGGCCTGTATCAACTCCGTCACGCCGGGGCGAGGGGTTATCACGTCCAGCAGGGCGTGCCAGTAGAGGTCGTTCATCGCCGCCGCATGGCGCAGGGGCAGTCCCCGTTCCTCCAGCAGCAGCTGGAGACGAATGGCCCGGCTGTGGCACCCTGCCGTCTGGCCGTGCTCCCGGAGCTGGCGGGCCATCATTCGGTCATAGTCCGCCCGGAAGGCGGCCTCCTCCAGCCCCAGCTCCTGCCGGGCGTACTGGCAGAGAACGTCCATGGCCCGGACGTTGGCGGCTTTGTAATTGTAAAGGGTATCGTCGATGTCAAAAATGACCGCTTTTCCCATTCGATCGTCCTCTTTTTTGCCCTCGGCCAACCGGAGAAGGGGCGAGACAACCATAGTATACCTTTTTTTCTCCGTATGGCAAGGTCTTTGTGTTATATTAACAAAATTTTTTATTTTTGCCCGGTTTTATTGTCGTTTTCATGTTCGATTTCCGAAACAGGGGCAGCTCATAATCTCCTAATATTATAAAGCACTTTTACCCATTTGGCAAGCGGCTCTTTTCGGCAAAATGTCGGTTTCTCCCGCCGCTTCTGGCGGCGAAAACACGCCCGGAGGCAGACAAACCTGTCCGGGCGCGTTTGGGTCAAATCAGTCATCGGTGTCCGTCGCCACGTAGGAGTAGGCGTTGGCCATCTTGTTGGCGTAGGAGTTCAGCGTCACACTGGTCCGGTAATAGGCCACCACCGGGGTCTTGTCCTCCAGCATGGAGTACAGCTTGGCCGCTGAGGTGGCGTTGATGTTGATGCACCCGTGAGAGCCATTGGTCAGGTAGATGCTGCCGCCGAAGGAGCTGCGCCAGCTGGCATCGTGGATACCCACGTTGTAGGCAAAGACCATGAAATAGGTCACGTCAGACTCGTAATCCTCCCCCACCAGAGTGGCGGGGCTTTTCTTATAGGAGATGTCGAAGATGCCGTCCGGCGAGCCGTTGCCCTTGTTGATGTTGCCGGAGACGATGTCGCAGTCCAGCACCAGCGTCCCCTCCTGGTAGTAGTAGAGGTGCTGGTTGGTGTAGTCCAGCTCGATGTAAGTGGTGCCGATGTCCTGAGAGTCGGCTGTCCGAAGCACGCCGGTCTGTTCATAGACCGGCTCCCGGGTCACCGGCTCGCCGGCCTCCAGGTCGGCCAAAATCTGCTCCGCCTCCCCGGATTTGTCGATGACCCAGCCGTAGTCGCCGCCGCCGATGGTGATGGTGTCCCCCAGGGCGGTGACAAAGCTGCGCTCATCCCCGAAGGTGTTGTAGGCCGTGGCCAGGGTCTGCACATAGACAGCCACCGCGTCGGTGTCGATGGTGACGGAATAGTCCTCCCCAACGATGAGCAGATCGCAGATCTCCGCCGCGTCCAGGGATTCGTCCGCGTCCCCAATGTCATATTGAATGGTGGCGTTGCAGTAGGACTGGATCTGATCCAGCGCCGCGTTCAGGGTGGCGTCGTCGGCGTATACCTCCGGGTTTACGTAGCAGTCCCGATCCAGCGTACACTCTGACAGGCCGGAGGCCACCGCCTGGGTGATGGTGCTGACCACAGTCTCCGTCACCGGCTCGTTTCCGTAGACCTCTTCGGTGATCTCATAGGTGCCGTCCGAGGCGCGCACCAGCTCCGCGTCCGCGGACGCCGTAAAGCTGCTGTAGTTCATAAAGTCCAGGGCCAGGATGCGCTCCTCCAACTGCTCCTCGTCATAGGAGAAGGTGGCCTCCAGCGTGTAGGTGTGCTCCTTCCGCAGCTCCAGGGGCCAGGCAAAGCTGTTCTGCTGCTCCACCAGGGCCTCTTCCGCTCCCGCGTCCACATAGGCATAGGAGAAATCCGCACCCTGGAGGGTTAAGGCGTTGCCCTCGGTGTCGTAGACCGTCAGCTCGTAGGCCGCGCCGGTGGCCACGTTGTCCGCCTTCAGGTCTGCGGCAGTGCTTCGGCTGTAATCCGTCCCGTTCACCGTGGTGTTGGGGAAAAAGTGGGACTGGTAATAAAACGCACCGGCCAGGTACACCGCCAACACGAGGAGCAGCACCACCAGCACCACGATGAGGACCGGCAGCCAGACGCGCTTTTTCTGTTTTTCGTTGGTCATTCGATTCCCTCCGAATTTCTTTGGCCGCCGCCGGACCCGCCGGGGCCACGCGGCGCAGGATGGGTCTCCGCACAGCCGCAAAAGGTGCGGCCATCCAAAACCCCACTCTTATAGTAGCGCATTGCGGGGAAAATAGCAACGATTTTCCATGAACAAACGGCAAACAATTTCTGAGAAGCCAACCGTTTTTCTCCATTGTAAGGTGACTGCAAAGTGTTTGTATAGTCTCGTGCAGCAGACGGCGGCCCTGCGACCATGCAGGATTTTATGCAATTTCATCGAAACAAACCGAAAACTTCCCTGCATTTCTCCACGAAAAGGCAGGTAGACCCTTGCCACCGGACCGAAAATCGGGTAAAATAAGAGGCTGATGTGTTTTCTAAATGTGACATAAAAAACGAAAGGGGCGAACCATATGCGTCACCCTATGCCCTTCGGGGCGGACTATACACCGGAGCGGACGGTGTTCCGGCTCTGGGCGCCACAGGCCGCCGGGGTCAAATTGCAGCGCTTCTGCACCGGCAGCGACGAGGAGCCGGGGGCGCGCTTCCTGGGCGAGGTGCCCATGCGCGGCCCGGTGGAGGGCGTGTTCACCTACACGGCCCCCGGCAACCTGAAAAACGAGTATTACCAGTATCTTCTCACTGATTCCAACGGCAACGTCACCTGGTCGGCGGACCCCTGGGCGCTGGCCTGCGGCGTCAACGGTCAGCGGAGCATGGTGGTGGACCTGGCGGAGACCGACCCCTCCGGCTGGGCAAAGGACCGGGGGCCGGACCTGGCGGGAAAGGCCCCGGTGATTTGGGAGACCCATGTGCGGGACTTCTCCAGCGACCCCCGCAGCGGCGTCACCCCCGCCCACCGGGGCAAATACCTGGCCTTCACCGAGGCCGACACCACCCTGGACGGGGCGGGAGATCGCCCCACCTGCCTGAACTACCTGAAACAGCTGGGCGTGACCCACATCCAGCTCATGCCCATTTTCGACTACGGCTCGGTGGACGAACGCTGCCCGGAAGGCGGGTACAACTGGGGCTATGACCCGGAAAACTACAACGTCCCCGAGGGCAGCTATTCCAGCGACCCCTACCACGGGGAGGTGCGCATCCGGGAGTGCAAGGAAATGATCCGGGCCATCCACCGGGCGGGGCTTGGCGTGGTGATGGACGTGGTGTACAACCACACCTATCGGAATGACTCCTGGCTGGAGCGCACCGCTCCCGGCGAATACTACCGCACCATGCCCGACGGCAGCCCCGCCAACGCCTCCGGCTGCGGCAACGAGACCGCCAGCGACCGGAAGCCCTTCCGGGACTATATGCTCTCCTCCCTGCGCTACTGGGCGGAGGAGTACCATGTGGACGGGTTCCGGTTCGACCTGATGGCCGTCCACGATGTGGAGACCATGAATCTGGTCCGCGCCGCCCTGGACCGGCTCCCCGGCGGGGAACGGCTGCTGACCTACGGGGAGCCTTGGTCGGCGCTGCCCACCCGGATGCACCCAGAGGCCATTCCCGCGGGCAAGGCCGCCGTGCGGCAGTTCAACAGCCGGTTGGGCATCTTCTGCGACGACACCCGAAATGCCCTGGTGGGCAGTCCCTTCACCGTGTTCGAGAAGGGCTACGCCAACGGCAACCCCACCGACAAACTGGCCGAGCGCATCCGGGCGGCGGCCCACGGCTGGTGTGACCGGGCGCGGCTGGGCTACGCCAACAATCCGGGGCAGATTTTGCAGTACGCCTCCTGTCACGACAACTATACCCTCTGGGACCGGCTGACCATCGAGGAGGGGGCGCAGAACTACGACTGCATGGAGCCCCACCGCCTGCAATGCTGCAAGCTGGTTTCGGGGATGTGCCTGACCCTGCCGGGGCTGGGCTTCTTCCTCTCCGGGGAGGAGTTTGGCCGCACCAAGCACGGGGACGGCAACAGCTACCAGGGGCCGGAGGAGCTGAACCGGCTGGACTGGGGCCGGACGGAGCTGTTTGCCGACCTGGTGGCGTGGTACCGGGGCCTGCTGGGGCTGCGGGAGTGGCTGGTCCCCATGGGCCGTCTCCAGCCGGAACGGGCCAAAGGGGACTATCTGGAGGTCCCGGAGAACTGCGTGGGCTTCCGGCTGGACGGGGAAGGGACGTGGAGTGCCTTCCTGGTCTATTACAACCCCTACGAGACGGGGAAACCCGTCACGCTGCCCGCCGGGGAGTGGCAGCTGCTCTGCGACGGGAAACGCAGCGACTTGTGGAAAAACGATGCCCCACCGGTGGTGTCCGGGGGATGGATGCTGCCGCCGTGCAGCGCGGTGGTGCTAGGGAGTTGTTAGTGAATAGTCACAATAGTTATCCTTTTCCCTTATCTTCGTGGAAAAGGATAACGAAACAGCAAGCACTATCCCAACTAACGGCTAACAGCTGGCGCTCCGCGCCTTGCCGTCACCCACGCCTGTCCCAAACACAGACCGCCGTCCCCGGAGGGGACCCGCTGGTTCCAGTACACGGCGAAGCCCTGTTCCGCCAGCGCTTTCTGCGCCCCTTCCAGCAGCAGCCGGTTCTGGAAGGTGCCGCCGGAGAGGGCCACCTGCTCCACGCCGAAGCGGTCTCTGGCCCAGCAGGCGGTCTGCACAACATAATCAATCAGCGCCCGGTGAAACGCCAGGGCGAGGGCGGCTGGGTCTCCCCCGCCCTTTTTTTCGGCCCAAAGCCGGGCGATAAGCCCGGCGGCGTCCCCTAAGAGCTGGCCGTTTTCCTCCCGCATCGGTACCGCGAGGACGGGACACGCCCCGGTTCCTGCGGCGGCGTTTTCCAGCGCGATGGCGCACTGGCCTTCGTAGCCGTTATAGCTGCAGATGTCCAGCAGCGCGGCGGCGGCGTCGAACAGCCGCCCCATGGAGCTGGAACGGACGGCGTTCAGTCCCCTGTCCAGCGCGGCGGCGACCACGCGGAACCGGCTGTCGGGCCGGGAAAGCCCCGCCTGCCGCAGGTAGCCGCAGAGGATAGTGTCGGCGTTCCTGGCCCCCTCGTCGCCGCCCAGCAGGGTCACGTAGTCCAGATGGCCCACCCGCCGGTAGTCCGCCCCCTGGCACAGCAGAAATTCACTGCCCCAGACGGCTCCGTCGGTACCATAGCCGGTGCCGTCGAAGGCCACCCCCAGTACCGGGCCGGTCAAATCCCACTCTGCCATCACCGAGGCAATGTGAGCGTGGTGGTGCTGCACCTCCACCACCGGCAGGCCCTCCAGCCCCTGGCGGGAGAGGTAGGCCGGGTGTAAATCTACCGCCGCCAGGGTGGGCCGCAGGCCGGTGAGCCGCTCCATGCGGCTGATTTCTTTTTGCCGGGTGTCGCAGGCGTCCACGTCCTCCAGGTCGCCGAAGTGCTGGCTGAGATACGCCCGCTCCCCCTGGAGCAGACAGAAACAGGCTTTCAAATCTCCCCCGGCGGCGAAAATCACCTGTTCCCCCACGCTCCGGACGGGGACAGGCTCCGGCACGTAGCCCCTGGCCCGGCGGAACAGCTGGGGCGCGCCGCAGACGATGCGGGTGACGGAGTCGTCCAGCGGCGTCAAAATGCGCCGCCGGTGCCAAAGCACCCCGTCCAGCCCCTGGTCGAGCCAGTCCAGCATTTCCCCGTCGTCGATGACCATGGGCGCGCCGGAGCGGTTGGCACTGGTCATCACCAGCGGGCCGCAGGCCTCCGCCAGCAAAATTTGCAGGGGGTTGCAGGGCAGCATGGCCCCGATCTCCCGGCTCTCGCCGCAGCAGGCGGGGGCGAAGTCCCGCCCCGGCCGCTTGCGCAGCAGCACGATGGGACGGGGATTGGACTGCAAAAGGTCGATCTCCGCCTGCGAAAGGGCGCAATAGCCCCGGATTTGTTCGATGTCCGCGAAAAGCACCGCGAAGGGCTTCTTCTCCCGGCCCTTGAGCCGCCGCAGCCGCTGGCAGGCGGCCTCGTCCCCCGGCAAACAGGCCAGGTGGTAGCCGCCGATGTCCTTCACCGCCACGATGCCCCCCTTTTGCAGCAGGGAGGCCCCCTGTTGCAGAGCGTCCTCCCGCTGCTGCCGTCCCTGGGCCGTGTCCAGCAGCAGCACCGGGCCGCAGCTGTGACAGGCGATGGTCTGGGCGTGACGGCGGATGTCCCCCAAGGCGACGTACTCCCGCTGACAGTTCGGGCAGAGGGGGAAGTCCCCCATGGTCACGTTGGGGCGGTCATAGGGCAGGGCCTC
>JAJQAS010000174.1 GCA_021203685.1 Clostridiales bacterium
CAAAAGCGGGAGATCAACTTCCACATCCCCTTTGGGGAGCAGGCCATCACCTACAGCCCCAAGAGCTTCGTGGGCCAGCGGCACGTCATCCGCGCCCGGCTGGCCAGCCGGGAGGAGATCGCCCAGCGGCGCAACCTGGCCTTCAACCCCTACGACGAGCACGGGGACACAGGCTTCTTCCCTCACGCCAGCGCCAACGTGGAGACCCGTGGAGAGGCGGTGTTCGCCGCCCGGAACGCCATCGACGGCATCTTTGAAAACAGCGCCCACGGAGAGTACCCCTACCAGAGCTGGGGCATCAACCGGGACCCCAACGCCGCCCTGACCCTGGCCTTTGGCCGGACGGTGACGCTGGACGAGCTGCGGCTGACCCTTCGGGGGGACTACCCCCACGACAACTACTGGACGGGGGCCACGGTGGAATTTTCCGACGGCAGCAGCCTGAACCTGTCCCTGACGGACAGCCGCCGCCCCCAGTCCTTCTCCTTCCCGCCCAAGGCGGTGGAGTGGCTGGTGCTCAAGGAGCTGGTACAGGCGGAAGGCCCCTCTCCCTTCCCCGCCCTGACCCAGATCGAGGCGTGGGGGACCGAGCAGGCTCTCCGGGAGGCGTAATTTCATGGCGCGTTTCCAGTTTGACTTTTTTGGCCTGAACAGCATGAAAAACGCCCCTGCGGAGGACAAACCGCCCCGCAAGGGTGTGCTTCGGTATCTCCAGGTTTTTTGGGAGAACCTGGGTAAACTGCTGCTGGGGAACCTGCTGTGCTGCGCGGGGTTTCTGCCCGCCGCTCTGGGCATCAGCCTGGGCGTGACCTACGAGAACTTTTGGCTGGCCCTGGCGGGCGGCGCCGTGGGGGGCGCAGTGGCGGGGCCGGTGTGGACCGCCCTGTTCGACCTGGTCCTCCGCTGCTTCGGCTGGCACGTAGACGGCTGGTTCGCCGGGTTCCGGAACACCGTCAAGACCACATGGAAAAGCGCCGCCCCCCAGGGAGCGGCGCTGGGCGCGATTTTTTCAACGCTGCTGGCGGTGGGCAGCTTTGCCTCCGGCCTGATGGAACAGGGAACCGTCCCCGCCCTGGTGGTCTGGGTGACTCTGGGGCTGGACTTCTTCCTGCTGTCCCTGGCGGCGGCGCTGCTGTTCCCTCCCCTGTGCTTCGAGGGGCGTCCCTTCTCCCAGCGGGTCAAAACGGCGCTGGGGCTGCTGATGGACGCCCCCGTCCGCACCCTGGCTGCGACGCTGGGCATCCTGCTTTGGGGGGCGCTGCTGGTGGGATTGTTCCCTGTCAGCGTGCCGCTGGCGGCGGTGCTGGGCTTCTGGCCGGTGGCCCTGTTTACAGCCCAGCTCCAGCGGCCCGGTCTGCTGGACCGCTGCGGCGAACAGGAGGAGCCGCCCGACCCGGCCTATTACGGCAAGGAGCCGGGGCAGTACACCATCGGTCAGCGCTCTGAAATCTGGTGGCGGCGCCACTGGGGCGTCGTTCTGGCGATCGTGGCCTGCATCAGTCTGGCCCTGGGGGTCATCCAGACCCTGGTCAACATCCAGGAGCCGGACCTGCAAATCGCCGTGATTCACGCCGACTCCCTGCCCGACGCGGTGGTCTCCGCCCTGGAGGACTCCCTGGCCGAGGCGGTGGGCGACCTGAACGGCGACGGGGAGGCCATCGTCCAGGTGAACGACTACCAGGTGGTGTTTGACGGTTCCGCCTCCAACGCCGACGTGCAGACCGCCGGTTCCACCCTGCTGGTCACCGACATCGCCGGGAACGAGAGCAGCCTGTTTGTCGTGGAGGACGCCGACAGCTTTTCGGAGCTATACGGCGATCAGATGGACGGCGAAGCCGCCAAAACCTGGTCGGAATATCCCATTCTGGCGGGGCTGGACGCGGGCACCTACTCCACCGTGGTGGACATTGAGGAAAACCTCAGCGGGCAGGACCTGCTGGCGGACTACACCGTGTTTGCCGCCGACAGCGCGGACAGCGAGGCGCTGGCGCTGCTGCTGGGCGACTGAACCGCCGCCGTTACTGCGCCTTTCCGTCCCGTTTCAGCTGAATCAGGCTGAAAATGTGGGCGGAAACGGTGAGCAGGTCAAAGGCGAAGGCGGAATAGTTCTGGTAGTAGAAATCATAGACCACCCACAGGGACTGGGTCAGGATGAGCACGAACTTGAACCGGTAGATGCTCTTCATGTCCAGCGAACAGGTGTAAATGACGGTCGACAGGATGGGCAGCAGCTCCACAGGGGCGGGAAGCCCCCCCGGCCAAAGTGAGACCCAGCTGCAAAACGATGAAAAACACCTTCAGCGGGGTGGTGGCCGTCACCTTGAAAAAGGCCAGATTCCGCAGGATGCTGACGCTGTTGGAGACCGCCCCGGCGTAAGCCCCCAGCAGCAGGTTGGCGGCGGCCAGCACCCCGAATTGCAGGCACTGCACCAGCAGGATTTTCTTCTTGTCCTTGAGGAAGCCGATGGAGACCATCAGCAGGGAACCCACCAGGGAAACCAGATTGCCAATCAATAACATATTGTTCCAGCCCTTGTTTCTTGTGCGGTTCATACATTATGTATCACGCCTTGCTGGGGGCGTGGACGCTCACCGAGCATATACGATTAACCGCCTTTTTAGGTAGTTGATTGTCGGAAAATCTGCACCGTATTCCTTCGCGGTTTTCTGCAACAACTCCAATTCTTTCGGCACATGGTAGGAATCTACCACCATTGCTTTTGCGTGTTCTTCACCCCATCTCTTAATGAGGTAGTTATAAACGCCGAGCCAATAACAGTCCTCCATGCGGAAAATCGGCAGACCCATTTTGGCGTTCTCGTTTCGGACTGCGCGGAAAATCTGCGCCGAAAGTTCGTTCGGCTTGCGGCTGTCAAAAACTGGCACATATTTCTCGCGTGTTAGGAACTTGAAATAGCTGCCACAGTACGGAATAGCTACATAATAACCTTTTCCAGCATCAACAATCTCCATCTCGTGATTCGCTTTTAATACTTCCAAACAGCGCGAAGGAACATCCAGCGTCTTATGAGACATGACAATTTGGTTGTTCTCAAAGTCAAGCATATCTTCTCGGATAGAAATAATTTCATTTATATCCCTAATGCCATGCCAGAACAGTTGTACAACCGATTCGCAGTAAACAGCCCGACCTTCTTCGCACTCTGCGTTTAGCCGCTGTATAAATTCTTCTACCAGTTCATTCGTTACAGGCGGCTCCTCATCTTCGATGAAGTTTTTCATGGCTCCAAGACCCTTGAATATATCATCGTTCATCGGATTATAAATAAGCTGGATATTCTTAATATACCAATCAAAAACTCCGCGCAAAATAGAACAAACCTGCATAAAAGAACTCGTTGAAATTTTGCTGCCTTTAGTCCTACCTGGGAATGTCTTTAGCATTTCATAGATTTCATTGGCGTTCATGTCAATGAGTTTCTTACCGATTTTTACCTCATAGGCATACAGTTCGGGCTTATCAACTTGCTTAGAAATTTTACTAACCGTACTCTTATTCTTGGTGGCAAAATATTTGTCAAATAGTTCCCTTGTTTCCATATTCGTCCCTCCCCAATTTCACACAGTTATTATAACAAATTGCTGCGTTACTTGTCAACTATTTTCTTGCTTTGTCGAATAGGCAGGCGATTGGATAATTGGGAACTGGATACTCATAGCTTGGTAAACACATCTAAGTGTACTGCTATCAGTAATTTTTCCAACATACCCATCAGGGAAACCTCCATAAAAAAAGCTGGCACGTTTCGTGCCAGCTTTTGGTTTTTGATGAAACGGAACCGGCAAGGTGCCATCGGCGACAGTTCCGGCTGTGTGTGGTTCGCCTGTCCAATCACAGGCATAGATGGCAGGGAGTATTATACCCAACTGCCGCCCTTCTGTCAATGGGGCATTCGCAGCGCTACAGGATTTCCAGCAACTCCATAATTGCCGCCCGGTCGGCCAGCCCCAGGGAGAAGGCGGTGGCGCTGCCGGCGGCGACGCCCAGACAGAGGGCGCGGTCGTAATCGCCGGTTTCCAGCCACCCGGCCAGGAACCCGGCCACCATGGCGTCCCCCGCGCCCACGCTGTTGCGAACGGTCCCCTGGGGGCAGGCCATGCGGTGGCAGCCGCCGTTCTCGTCCAGCAGCAGCGCGCCGTCCCCCGCCAGGGAGACCAGCACGTTCCGCGCCCCCTGTTTTTGAAGCGCTTTGGCGCAGGCGGTGATATCTTCGTCGCCGTGCAGCGTCCGGCCAAACAGCTCGCCCAGCTCGTGGTGGTTGGGCTTGATGAGAAAGGGGCGGTATTTGAGCACATTGACCAGCAGCTCCCCCGCCGCATCCACCACAGTCTGCACGCCCCGGCCCTCCAGACGGGCCAAAATGCCCTCGTAGGTGTCGTCCGGGAGGCACTTTGGGATGGAGCCGGAGAGCACCAGCGTGTCCCCCGGCAAAACCCCGTCCAGCTGGGCGTAAAGCCGGGCCATGTCCCCTTCGGTGATGACGGGGCCGGAGCCGTTCACCTCGGTCTCCTCCCCGGCCTTGATTTTCACGTTGATGCGGGTCATGCCCCGGGCAACATGGAGGAAGCGGGTGGTGAGGCCCATCTCCCGCAGCCCCCGCTCCAGGCCGTCCCCCAGAAAGCCCGCCACAAAGCCCAGCGCCACCGTGTCGCAGCCCAGGGTGTTCAGCACGTTGGAGACGTTGACGCCCTTGCCGCCGAACTGGTAGTCCTCCCCGGCGCTGCGGTTGAGGCCGCCCGGCTGGAGCGGGCTTTCCAGCTGCACCACATAGTCGATGGCGGGGTTGAGGGTCACGGTGTAGATCATGGGGTTTCTCCTTATTTGGCTGTTAGCTGTTGGCCGTTAGCTATTAGTCCGTAATTTGTTGCGAACAGCTTATTTCCGGCTGCTATTTGCGAACCTTTGCCGAATCACTCCCAGTGTCCGGGCAGCATATTATTTTGCATCTTTTCGCAGCGAAATTCCTTTTAATGAGACCCTTTCCGGTTTTTCGCTGTTCGCTGCAAGATAGCAGTACACGACTAACAGCTAATAGCTGTTAGCGCAGCTAACCCTTGTACAGCAGCCAGACGAACCCGTAGGGCGGCAGGTTCCACTCGCCCGTGATGTCCACCTTGGCCCCGGTGAGCAGGTCGGTGTGGGGGCCGTAAGCCTCCAGATGGGCGGTCTGGTGGTACTCAGAGAAGTTGTACACCGCCGTGAAAATCTGGCCGTTCAGCTGACGCTTCATGCCCAACAGGGCCTGGTCGCCGGCCCAGAAGGTCCAGACCTCCGCCTCGGTGCGGAACACCGGGTTGGCCCGGCGGATGGCCTCCAAACGGGCCAGCCCCTGGAACTGCTTGCCCTGACGAGTGGCGGGGTCAGTGCGGCGCTGGGCCAGCTCCCACTGGAAGTCGCCCCGGTGGATGTACCGGCTGTCGTCAGCCTTTTGGGGGTCGTCGTGGTAGGTGTAGTCGTTGAGCTGGCCCACCTCGTCCCCGGCGTAGAGGATGGGCAGACCGGTCTGCCCCAGTAGGAAAGCGTGGAGCATCAGGTCGTAGTCGGTGGCCAGCTCCAGGGCGGCGGTGTCCTGCTCCTGCTCCGCCTTCTCCACCCCCAGCAGGGAGGCGGTGGTGCCGCAGAGCCGGGCGTCCCCCAGCCGGGGGTCGTCGTTATAAAGCTCGCCCCGGGCAAAGGAGCCGGGGAATTTGCCGGTGAAGAAGTCGTTGAGGTACTTCTTGTGAGGCACCTCCTGCTGGCCCAGGTTCCAGGCCAGCCAGGGGTAATCCAACCCCCAGCCGATGTCGTCGTGGCAGCGGAGGTAGTTCAGGAACAAATTCTCCTTGGGCAGGCTGTTCACCTGGTCCATCTGGTGGCGCAGCAGCCGGGTGTCCCGGGTGGCCACGGTGCTCCACATGGTACACATGGTGGTGGCGTTGTAGAGCATATGGCACTCCGGCTTTTCCGCGGTGCCGAAGTAGGGGGCCAGCTTCTCCGGGGCCATGACCACCTCCCCCAGCAGAATGACGCCGGGGCAGACGATCTCGCAGATCATCCGGCACATCCGCACGATGGTGTGCAGTTTTGGCTGGTTGCGGCAGTCGGTGCCCAGCTCCTTCCAGATGTACGGCACCGCGTCCACCCGCACCACGTCGATGCCCCGGTTGGCCAGGAAGAGCATATTGTCCGCCATGTCGTTGAACACCGCCGGGTTGCGGTAGTTCAGGTCCCACTGATAGGGGTAGAACGAGGTCAGGACGATTTTCCCGCAGTCCTCCAGCCAGGTGAAGTTGCCCGGCGCAGTGGTGGGGAACACCTGAGGGACGTGCTTCTCGTACTCGTTGGGGATGTCCCAGGTGTCGTAGAAGAAGTACCGGGCCTGGTACTCCGGGTCCCCGGCCCGGGCCTTTTTGGCCCACTCGTGGTCCTCGCTGGTGTGGTTCATCACGAAGTCCATGCAGCAGGAGATACCCCGGCTGTGGCAGTCGGCGGTCAACTCCTCCAGGTTCTTCATGGTACCCAGCTCCGGCTTGATTTTGCGGAAGTCCGCCACGGCGTAGCCGCCGTCGTTGCGGCCGTCCACCGTATCCAGCAGGGGCATAAAGTGCAGATAGTTGACGCTGCACTCCTGAATATAGTCCAGCTTCTCCCGGACGCCCTGGAGGGTCCCGGCGAAGGGTTTCACGTAAAGGCACATCCCCAGCAGTTCGTTGGACTTGTACCAGCCGGGGTCACGCTCCCGCTGGCTGTCCAGGGCTTTCAGGTCGGCCCGCCGGTCCCGGCTGGCCTGCTCCATCTTGTCCAGCAGGTCCCGGAACGCCGCGTCCCGGTTGGGGGCGTGTTCATAGAGTTCATAGTAGAGCCACCGCAGCTCGTCCAGGTGGCGATTCAGGCGCGCCTGGTAATCCGACATAGTGTTTCCTCCCTTTTCGAGCTATTAGCTATTAGCTTTTAGCTCTTAGTTTTACTGGCTCAGCTTTAATAGTTCCGCTTTACGCCTGTAGGGGCGGCCCTTGTGTCAAGAGACACATGGGTAACACCTGTGAAGA
>JAJQAS010000004.1 GCA_021203685.1 Clostridiales bacterium
AGCGGCCACCGTTGAGGCCACCCCCGCCGCTGAGACTGTGGAGGAGACCGCCGCCACCGAAACCGCCGAGACTATGGAAGAGACCGCCACCGTCCGGGCGAAAGTGACCAAGACCTACCGCGACAAGAACGCCGGCGTTGTCGTCCAGGCCGGGAAGATCGTGAACCTGACCGCCGAGCGGTTCGCGGAGCTGTCTCCCCGCTATGTGAAACGGTGGTGAGCGGCATGGATCTGAGAGCTATGCCGACCGCCGGGGAGCCGTTTGAGCTGGCAGACGGCCAGATCGTCAACCTTCGGCTGAATTTCGGCTTGCTGTACAAGCTGAAAACCGCCGACCGGGCAGCGTACAACCGCTTTTATGCGGCATACGGCCCGGCGGATGGGAAGGAAAAGAAGGACGCCATCTTCGCCATGGTGGACATCGTCTACAGCGCCTATCTTTGCGGCTGCTTCGCAGAGAAAAAGGAACCGATGGAGTATGAGGATTTTCTTATGCTGCTGCCGGATGACATGGACGCGGTGATCCGCACGGGGACCCGCCTGGTATCCCCTAAAAAAAACAGAGATTCCGCAAGGCGTTCCAATCCCGCACTCGCCGAAACGGAAACCGAGTAAAACCGCCCAAAATCATTCTGGAGGACGTAGAGGATTGCTATGCCTACTACGTCCTCATTCTCAAAATCCCGGAGGCCCTTTTCTGGGATGCGGAGATGTCCGAGCTACTGTCCATCGTGGCGGACAAAGCCGCCTATGATGATTGGCTGGCCAGCGAAAACGACAAGCAGCGGGACAAGTTGAAAAAACGGAGGTGAGGACATGGCAAGCACCGAGGCCAGCGTAAAATTTAAGCTGGAATCGAAGGAATTTAACTCCGCCATCAAGGAGGCCAGCGCCCAGGTGCGGGAAATGCAGTCAGCGCTGAAAACCAACGAGACCCAGATGAAAACCATGGGCACCAGCGCGGACACCTTGACTCAGCGGGAGAAGCTGCTGGCGCAGGAGGCCCAGGCCCTGGCGGACAAAAAAGAAGCCCTGACCGAAAAGCTGAAACTGGCGGAGGAGTGCTTTGGCGCGAACTCCACACAGGCCGCCTCCCTCCGCACCCAACTGAACAATCTGGAAACCCAGTCCGTCAAGGTCGAAGCCGAAATGGCGGACGTAGCCAAACAGCTGGAGGAACAGGCCAGCGCGGCGGCGAAGTCCGAGACCGCCACCGAAAAGCTGACCAAAACCATTGACAGCCAACAGACCGAGCTGGACAAGCTGAAGCAGGAGTATGTGGAGGCAGTCCTACAATACGGGGAGAACTCCGACGAGGCCAAGGACCTGGCGAACCAGATTGATTCTCTTTCCGGCGAGCTGAAAGAGAATAAGACTGCCATGGCGAACGCCGAAAAAGCGGCGGATGAATTCGATCAGACGATGGACGACGCCGAGGAGCAAAGTATTTCCACAACTGAGGCCCTACAGGCGTTTTCGGCTTTGCTCTCCACGGGCGCGATTGCTGAGGGATTAAAGAAAATTGCTGAGGCACTAAAGACTTGCGTGGACACCTTCGCGGACTTCGAGGAGGAAATGTCCACGGTCTCCGCCCTCTCGGGGGCCACAGGGGATGACCTGGAGGCCCTGACGGAAATTGCTGAGGAGATGGGTGCAACCACGTCCTACACCGCCACAGAGGCGGCAGAAGCCCTCAGCTACATGGCCCTGGCGGGATGGGACACCGAGGACATGCTGGAGGGGCTGGAACCCATCCTGAACCTTGCGGCTTCATCCGCCATGGATTTAGGCGAAACATCCGACATTGTGACGGATTACCTGACTGCGTTTG
This sequence comes from Clostridiales bacterium, assembly GCA_021203685.1. Lineage (GTDB taxonomy): Bacteria > Bacillota > Clostridia > Oscillospirales > Oscillospiraceae > Onthomonas. Next base: position 1,832 of record JAJQAS010000004.1, read on the forward strand.
GCCTGGCCGCCGAGGACGCAGCCGATTTTGTGGACATGATGGCCTATGCACAGGCCAACTCCAACGCCGCCACCGAAGACCTGGGCGAAGCGTACAAAAACTGCGCCTCCACCATGAACAGCTTGGGTGTCAGCACGGAGGACACCACCGCCGTCCTTATGACGATGGCAAACGCAGGTGTCAAAGGCGGTGAGGCGGGAACGGCGTTAAACACCATTATGACCCGCCTTGCAACCAACACGAAAAACTGCTGTGACGAACTGGAAAGCTACGGAATAGAAGTTTTTGATGCCAAAGGCGACATGAATAGCCTTTCAAGCATCTTGGAGGGCCTTTCTGGGATTTGGGATACTTTAAGCGATTCTGAGCAGGCGAACCTTGCAAAAATCATTGCAGGAACGAACCAGTATTCCGCCCTGCAAACCATCATGCAGGGATACAGCGAAACAGCAGCAGAGGGCGGCCAGAGTTTTGCTGATTATGCGGCGGCGCTGGAGGACTGCTCCGGCACGGCAGCAGTCCAAGCGGAGACCATGCTGGACAACCTCAATGGCAAATTGACCTTGCTGGATTCCGCCATGAACGCTGTCCAGAACACCATCGGCAGCGTACTGGCCCCGGCGTTGGGAGACCTGGCGGACGTGGGAACAAACGCGCTGACTGGTATCAACGACTTTTTAAGCACCCACGAGGAAGTGGTGGCGGCGCTGGCGGCGGGTGCTGCGGCGCTTGGGGTGCTGTCCGTTGCCCTTGTGGCTATGACGGTGACACAGCTCCCGGCATTTGTAAGTATGCTCTCTACCGTGCAAGTGGCCCTAACCGCCATGCTGGCCAACCCCATCGGCCTGGCGATCGCGGCAGTTGCCGCCCTTGGCGTCGGCCTTGCCGTAGCCATTGGCACCCTGTCCAGCTACGAGGACGAATGCAACGAGGCGGCAGAGTCCGCCGAAACTCTGGCGGAATCCATCGACGAAAGCCGGGAGGCATACGAGGAGACCACCGAGGCCCTGGAAGAATCCGCAAAGTCCACAACCGGCTATGTGGATGAGCTGGAGGAGCTGATGAGTAAATCCAGCAGGACGACCTCCGAGCAGGAGCGGCTACTGTACATCATCGACGAGCTGAACGAGGCCGTGCCGGACCTGAGCCTGGCATACGACGAGGAAACGGACTCCATCAACATGTCTACCGAGGCCATTGAGGCCATGACCGAGGCCCAGCAGGAGCAGGACGGCTACGACGCTATTGTGGAACGGCTGAATGAGCTGTATGATGAGCAGTCACAAATCACCGCCGAGATGGAATCCAACGAGACGGCCTTGACAGAGGCGACGGAGGCCCGCACAGAGGCGATGGAGGCCAACACGGACGCCATGGCCCCGGCCAACGACGCCGCGGTAGAAGCAAGTCAGACCATCAACGACCTGACCGAGGCAAACGAGACGCTTGCCGCTGAGTATGACACGGTGAGCGCCGAAATCGCAGAGCTGGAAGCGAGCATTGACAGCTATTCCGCCGCGACGGAAAGCACAGAGGAATCCACAACGGTAGCTGTGACAGCCGCCCAGACGCTGGCCGAGGAGTTGGTCTCCCTCCAATCGTCCTACAACGAGGCGTATGAAGCGGCCTATGAATCACTGTCCGGGCAAATGGACCTGTGGGAGCAGGTAGACGAAATTACCGCCATGTCCTCAGAGGACATCATGGCGGCGTTGGACTCCCAGCTTTCCTACTGGACGGACTACGATGCAAACCTGGAGAACGTATACAGTCGCAGCATTGACGGGCTGGACGAACTGGTAGCATCCATTGACGATGGCTCCACCGAGGCCGCACAGTACATCGCGGGCCTGGCCAGCATGAGTGACGAAGAACTCCAGGCCATGGTGGACAAGTACGGTGAAGTCGAAACGGCCATGGGAGATGTGGCGGACACGTCTGCCACCATGGGCGAGGACATCAACGAAACGCTGTCCCAGATGGTGACTGACGCCACAACGGCCCTGAACGACATGGACCTGTCCGACGAGGCGAAGGAGTCCGCGCTGAACACCCTAAAGGGCTATGTGTCCGGCATCGATGAAGAAAGCGACGACGTTGACACCGAGATGCTGACCGTAGCGCAGGACCTGATAGACCAATTTAATGAAGAATTGGGAATCAAAAGCCCGTCCACGAAATTCCATGATTCCGGCGTCAACTCCATGCTGGGGTACGAAAACGGCGTCAGCGAGGAGAGTGGCAACCTGCTCACACAGCTGAGCACGCTTGCCACAAACGCTGTAAGCTCCTTCGACTCGATTGGGGACGGGGCAAGCAGCGCGTGGTCAACGCTTAGCTCTGCCACTTCCACCACATGGGAAAATGTCAAAAGCGCTGTCAGCGGAGCGGCATCGAGCGCGGAGGAGTCGGCGACAAGCAAGTGGGACTCCATCAAATCCACCACCTCCAGCGTGTGGAACAACGTCAGCTCCGCCACGTCCTCCGCATGGGGAGACCTAAAATCCAGCGTGGGGACCGCTGCTGGCAATGCTTTTACCACCGTCCAAGGCAAGTGGAACAACATCAAGTCCACCACCTCCAGTGTGTGGAGCAACGCGAAATCGCTGACATCCAGTGCATGGAGCACCATCAAAAACAGCGTCACCACCGGAGCGGGCACGGCCCTGACCACCGTCACCAGCAAGTTCAACGCCATCAAGACGAAGATCTCCAGCATCATGACCAGTGCAAAAACCGCCGTGTCCAACGCCATACAGGCCATCAAGAACAAATTCAACTTCACCTGGTCCCTGCCAAAACTGAAGCTTCCCCACGTGTCCATCTCCGGCAAGTTCAGCCTGAACCCGGTCAGCGTTCCACACTTTAGCATTTCCTGGTACAAGGAGGGCGCCATTCTGGAGGCGGCCACCATCTTTGGAGCCAGTGGAAACACCCTGCTGGGCGGCGGCGAAGCCGGACCGGAGGCCGTGGCGCCCATCGACGTACTGCAAAGCTACGTTGCGGCGGCGGTGGAAAGCACCATAGCGGCGTCCATGGCGCAGCTGTCGGCCGCCATTGAGGCACTGGCCGCCCGGCCTATCGTACTGGATGTAAACGGCAGGACGTTGGCAACTGCCACCTCCGGGGACTATGACACCGCGCTTGGCAACCGCCAGACGCTGACCGCAAGGGGGCTTGCGCTGTGAGTATTGTAGAAATGGGAGTCTCCATCAACGGTGTGCACAGCTACACCGACCTGGGCCTGATGATCCGCGAGCGGGAGATCACCACCCCGGAGCGGCAGGCCGTTCGGGCGACCGTCCCCTATATGAATGGCTACTATGATTTTTCATCCCTGAACGGCGGCCCATACTATGGCAGCCGGACGCTGACCTACAGCTTCGACCTGCTGGCGGACACACCGCAGGAAGTCGAAGCCATCCGCAACGATGTCCTCTCCTGGGCCATGACGGCCCAGGAATCCAAAATCTACGATGACGATGACCCAAACTATTATTTTGTGGGCAGCTATGACAGCGAGAGCTTCGACCCGGACGACGACCTGCCGGAATACGGCGGGCGGCAAACCATCAAGTTTATCGCACAGCCGTACCGATACAACCGGGAAACGGACGAAGGAGTGATTTAGCGTGTACCGCGTGACGATTTACAACGGCAGCACCGCCACGATCATCCACGAGCCGTCCGTTGACCCTGCCGACCCGCATCTTTACCCCTGCTCCCTGGTGCAGGGCAGCTCCGGGGAAATCGACACCCTTTCGTTTGAGATTTTGCCCAACAATCCGGGGTATGAGCTGCTGGCCAGCCGCACCACTATGGTGACGGCGTACAACACCGTCACCGGGAAGAACGAGTTTTCCGGCCGGGTGCTGACCATCACCCCGCAAATGGACAGCTCCGGTCTGATTTACAAGTCCGTCACCTGCGAGGACCGCCTGGGCTTTTTGTGCGACAGCGTCCAACCCTACACGGCCGAGGCCACCTACACCCTGGAAGACTTTTTTAAGCTGCTGCTGGAAAATCACAACGCCCAGGTAGAGGACTACAAAAAAATCTATCCCGGCACCATCAGCGCCACGGCCTCCGCCAGCACAGGCAACGTGACAAAGGGCCTGAATTACCAAACTACATGGGAGGCCCTGAACGAGAAGCTGCTGGACACAGAGGGCGGAGAAATACAGCTTTACGAGGGCACCGATGGCCTGCTGTACCTGGACTATGTGGACGAACTGGGCAGTATCAGTGACACCACCATAGAGCTGGGCAAAAACATGACCTCCATTTCCCAGGAGATAGACCCGACGGACGTGATCACCCGCCTGATTCCGTTGGGCGCAAACCTGGAAGCGGATGACGATGACAGCGACGTGGACACCAACGCCAAAACCACCATTGAGTCCGTCAACAACGGCTCCCTGTGGATTGACGATGAGGAGGCACAGGCTGTCTACGGCATCGTCGTGGGCACAGTGGAGTGGGAGGACGTGACAGAACCGTCCAATCTGCTGACAAAAGCCAACGCATGGTTGGAGGCCCAAACCGTCACCGACAAGGTGACGTTGACCGCCCTGGACCTGTCCATCATTGGCCTGGATGCGGACGCCATCGAACGCTATAACTACTACCGCACCGTCAATGCCGCCATCGGCCTGGACGCCTACCTCCGGGTGGTGAAATGCACCACCAATATCTGCGACCCGTCCGACAAGTCCTTTGAGATGGGAGAGCGCAACAGCTCCCTCTCCTCCACGCTGACGGGGGCCAACAAAACAGCGGGATCTGCGGCCGCTGACGCTGTGGCGGCCATCAATGGGCAGCTATCCAAGACAGTGACGGCCCTGATCGTCAGCAACGCAACCATCATCCAACTGCAATCCACTCTGGCGGAAATTGAGACGGCCTACATCACCACAGCGGACGTGGAGACGCTGCTGGCGGGCTATGCCTATATCACCACGGCAGATGTGGAGAGCCTGCTGGCAGACTGCGCCACCATCTCCGACCTGGACGCAGCCACCGCCAACATCACCGACCTGACGGCGGAGGTTGCCAACATCAACAGCCTCCTCTCCGGCAACATCGGCGCGGGGACGGTGCAGACCATCCATCTCTCAGCGGATAACACCGTTATCGACACAGCTCTGATTGAGACCATCTACGCCGCCAACGGCATCATCTCCGACCTTGTGGCGGGGA
>JAJQAS010000202.1 GCA_021203685.1 Clostridiales bacterium
GACGTCTTGATTCTTACACAAACTCTTGTGTCCACTTTCTTGGGTACATTTTATCATGCCCCACGGAATCCACCACACGCATTTTAGCGGTAAGGATGGGTTGCAAAATCGGAAATCCCGTTTTCTCTTTCTGCAACATCACCCTTAAATAGGCGCTTAAAGTTTCCAAAAACCAATATAAGTAAGCTATAGCAATCGAAATTATATTTATTTACAGTTTACCATATCTTTTCTTTTTTGGCAAGGGATTGCTTAGAGATCGATTTTTTTGCAATTTCAATTTCCTTATCGGAAAAGTTCCGATTTTTTCTCCTCTTTATCGGAAATTAGCAAAAATAATTAAAAAAAGTTTCTTTTTGTATTGCTTTTGTATGAACTTTGTGCTAATATTTAAAATGCAATCACCAAAGGGGAAACCCACCATTCATTAGAAAGGAGTCGTTTGTATGTTACCACCGAAATGTCCTCCCGGTCCAGCCCACCATCCATCGTCTGCCTTTCAACCCCACGGAAAAGGCAACCGCGATGACGACCATCCTCCGAGCAGCCAGCTTCCGTCCAATGGGTCCAATACCCCTAGTAACAATGACAATCAGCCGTCATTGTGGATTTCAGGACCAGGTGGTTTTCATTTGATGGCCAGAGGTGCGTTGGCTATTTTGGCCCTCATCGTTCTTGCCATAATCGCTCTGGTAGTTTTTTTCTCTCTCCGCACTCCGCAGCCACCGGATGGCAACGGCACGCCTTCCCCCACGCAGACATCAATTTCTGATGACGACACGGAGCCAACGTCATCGGACGACCACCCAACTTTTTCCAATTTTGTAGATGATAACGGTTTCGTCTTTCCCAACAGTGAGACGGAATACCTGACTGACGCAGAAATCACAGATCTAATCAAGAAATCAGGTTCATATGCCCCAAAACTTCTCCAATATGCTATTAACGAAATCGTGGCGCGCCACGGCTACGACTTCGGAGACTCCCCTTACGCAGATTATTACTCCCAGTACAAATGGTATCACTGTGTTCCCGGTTCGCATTATGATGACATTTCACTTTCCGCAGTCGAACAAGCAAATTACTCTCGTTTGGCCGATTATCGTGACGATTTACGTGAAGGTAAAAAAAGCTAAAGACAAACAACCCCCGCCCAAACGCAGACATCCACCTGCGTTCGGACGGGGATTTTCACATTCTTTTCACATCATCAGCACCGCGAAGAACCCAACGATCCACACCGCCGCCATCAGCGGGATACCGACGGTAAACGCCTTCTTCCGGGTCTTGTGCCGCCAGGTGTACATGCTCAGCAGCGACCCCAGCCAGCCCCCCAGCAGGGACACGGTCAGCAGCGCCGCCTCCGGCACCCGCCGCATATGGTGGGCGGCCAGGGTCTTGTCCAGCCAGAACAGCCCCCAGGCCAGAATGTTCACCGCCGTCATATAGGCGCTGCCGTATTGCCACACCAGCTCTCTCATTTCACCGCCGCCTCCCACTGTTTCCAGACCTCCGGCTGATAGCCCACCGTGGCCTGGCGGCCATTGCGGACGATGGGGGTCTTTAAGAGCCGGGGTTCCTCCAGCAGGTGGGCCAGCTTCTGCTCGTCGTAGGCCAGGTAGGCCAGCCCCGCCGCGCCGGGCTGTTTGAGGTCGATGACCGCGTCCAGGCCCACCGCCCGGATGACGCTGGTCAGCTCCCCCTTGCTCATGCCGTATTTGAGAATGTCCACGTTCTGCACCTTGATGCGGCGCTCCTTGAAGTAACGCTGGGCCTTTTTGGTGTCGAAGCACTTGGACTTGCCGAAAATCTGAATGTTCATGGTGTTTCCTCGCTTGTCTGTTCCAGCCGGAGCAGATATTCCTTGGCGGCAAGGCCCCCGGCGGCGCTGAACCCGGTCAATGCGCCGTCCTTTCCCACCACCCGATGGCAGGGCACCAGCAGCAAAATGTCGTTGCGCCCGCAGGCGGCCCCCACTGCACGGCTGGCCCTGGGATTACCCAGAGCGGCGGCGATTTCGCCATAGGTACGCTTCTCCCCGTAGGGTATCTGCCGCAGTTGCTCCCAGACCTGCCGCTGGAAGGGCGTCCCCGCCAGGCGCACCGGCAGGTCAAAGACCCGCCGCGTCCCGCAGAAGTATTCCTCCAGCTCCTTCTCCAGCCGGTCCAGCAGCGTTTCCTCTTCCGGGGTGCTTTGGTTCTCCGTTGGCTGCGCCTCAGAGGACAGCCACACCATCGCGCCCCGGTCTGCCACGGCGGTCAGGAGGCCGATGGGCGTTTCGATCACCCGGCAGGTCAACTGTACCTCCGAATGACGGCCACCACCTTGCCCAGCAGCTGGCAGTCGCTGCCGTCGATGGGGTCGTAGTCGTCGTTTTCCGGCAGCAGCCAGACCTTCCCGTTGCGCTTGCTCAGCCGCTTGCAGGTGGCCTCCTCCCCCAGCAGGGCCACGACGATCTCGCCGTTCTGGGCCACCGGCTGGCGGTGTACCACCACGTAGTCATCGGGGAGGATGCCCGCATCAATCATGGAGTCCCCCCGGATACGCAGGGCAAAGTGTTCCCCGGACTGGCCCCCGGTGTCGAAGAGCAGATAGTCCTCCACGCACTCCTGGGCCAAAATCGGCGCGCCCGCCGCCACGCTGCCCAGCACGGGGACCTGATTCCTGCGGGGGGCGGCCTCCTCCGGGAGGACGCTGTGGACGGCGGTGATGGCCCGGGTCTTGCCGCTGTCCCGGTTGATGGCTCCGGCCTCCTCCAGCGCTTTCAGGTGGAAGTGGACGGTGGAGGGGCTTTTCAGCCCCACAGCGGCGGCGATCTCCCGCACAGAGGGGGGATAGCCGTTTTCGGCGGTGAATTTCAGCAGGTAGTCGTAGATGACCTGCTGCTTGGGGGTCAGTTCCTTCATATTGTTCCCTCCAAAGCCCGCAGAGTGGGCGGGCCAGGTGTGTTCGATTTGTTTTCCACTTTCAGTGTACCACAGCTCAAAGCAAAATGCAAACATTTGTTCCAATTTTTTAGGGCGGTCAAAAAATTCCCAGGGGAACCGTTGCGGGCTTCGCCCCGGCGTGGTATAATAAGAGCCGGTTTTTGCCACGCGACCCGTCCCACATTAAGAAAGCGAGGTAGTTTCATCCCCATGAACTCTGTTATCATCCCCGAGGGCTACGCCCCCGTATTGACCTCTTATGAGACCCAGCAGGCCATTTCCATGACCAAGCGCATCTTTGCCGACACCCTCTGCGGTGCGCTGAACCTGCGCCGGGTCTCCGCCCCCCTGTTCCTGGAAGCCTCCACCGGCCTGAACGACGACCTGAACGGCGTGGAGCGCAAGGTTAGCTTCTCCATCAAGGCCACCGGCACCGAAGCCCAGGTGGTACAATCTCTGGCCAAGTGGAAGCGCCAGGCCCTGAGCAACTACTGCTTTATGCCCGGCACCGGCCTCTACACCGACATGAACGCCATTCGCCGGGACGAAGACCTGGACAACCTCCACTCCATCTACGTGGACCAGTGGGACTGGGAGAAGGTCATCACCAACGCCGACCGGACCGTCACCTATTTGCAGGATACGGTGCGGAAAATCGTGGGCTGCGTCTGCTATACCGAGAAGATCATCCGCAATATGTTCCCCGCGCTGAACACCCACCCCGTCACCGAGCCGGAGATCACCTTCATCACCACCCAGGAACTGGAGGACCTGTACCCCGACCTGACCCCCAAGCAGCGGGAGAACGCCTTTGTGGAAAAGCACCCCACCACCTTCCTGATGCAGATCGGCGGCAAGCTGAACAGCGGCATCAAGCACGACGGCCGCGCCCCCGACTACGACGACTGGACGCTGAACGGCGACCTGCTGTTCTGGAACTACCCTCTGCACGAGGCTTACGAGCTGTCCTCCATGGGCATTCGGGTGGACGCCGAGGCCATGGACCGCCAGCTCACCGAGGCGGGCTGCGACGACCGGCGGGCGCTGCCCTTCCACCAGGGCGTGCTCAGCGGAGAGCTGCCCCTCTCCATCGGCGGCGGCATCGGCCAGAGCCGCCTGTGTATGCTGCTGATGGGCAGCGCCCACATCGGCGAGGTGCAGGTGACGGTCTGGGACGACGAGACCCGGCGGGCCTGCGAGGAAGCGGGTATCCCGCTGCTGTAACAGCGAAAAGAATTTTTATACAACGCGAAACAACGGCGTTTCGTGGCGATTTGTCACGGAATGCCGTTGTTTTTTCTATGATTCAGGGTCAAACAGGGGCAAAACTGAAACAGGCGCCGGAGTGGGTTCCGGCGCCTGTTTCATTGGATTTTTGGGTTATCCTTTTGAACCCACCATATTGATAATTCCAGCGAGAAACCCCTCCACCATGCTTCGCATGGTCCCCCTCCCCTTTCAGGGGAGGCGAGGGAGGATAGTGTTTGCTGCTTGGTCAGCACTTTTGCCCTTCCTAGTACAAGTTTTTTACAAAAACCGTCCTTTTTTAACTGACCACCCCTCTTGCCTCCCCTGAAAGGGGAGGTGGCGCGGCGTAAGCCGCGACGGAGGGGTTTCGCGTCGAAACGAAGCAAAAGGATCCCCTCACGAAATATCCGCCAGCTCCAGATACTTATACCCGTTCTCGAAGATATGGTCCTTCCGGCCCTGGAGGTTGTCCCCCAGCAGCAGGTCGAACACCGTGGCCGTCCGCTCCACGTCCTCCGGCATGACCTTGATGAGCCGCCGGGTGGCGGGGTTCATGGTGGTCAGCCACATCATGTCCGGCTCGTTTTCGCCCAAACCTTTGGAGCGCTGGATGGAACATTTTTTACCGCTCAGCTCTCCGGCCAGCAGGTCGGCTTTCTCCTTGTCGGAGTAGGCAAACCAGGTCTTGTCCTTCCAGGTGATCTCATACAGGGGGGACTCCGCAATATAGACGTAGCCCTCGGTGATGAGCTTGGGGGTCAGCCGGTAGAGCATGGTGAGGATCAGTGTGCGGATCTGGTAGCCGTCCACGTCGGCGTCGGTGCAGATGATGATTTTGCTCCAGCGCAGGTTGGCGATGTCGAAGTCCGCCATATCCTTGGCCTTTTTCACCCCCACCAGGTCCACGCCGCAGCCCATGACCTTCACCAAATCGGTGATGATCTCGCTCTTGAAGATGCGGTTGTAATCGGCTTTCAGGCAGTTCAAGATCTTGCCCCGGACGGGCATGATGCCCTGAAACTCCGCGTCCCGGCTGAGCTTACACGCGCCCAGCGCGGAGTCGCCCTCCACGATATACAGCTCCCGGCGGCTCAAATCCTTGGTGCGGCAGTCCACGAACTTCTGCACCCGGTTGGACAGATCCACGTTGCCGGAGAGCTTCTTTTTCAGGTTCAGCCGGGCCTTCTCCGCCGTCTCCCGGCTGCGCTTGTTCACCAGCACCTGTCCGGCGATTTTCTCCGCCTCGATGGGGTTCTCAATGAAGTAAACCTCCAGCTGGCTGCGCAGAAAGTCCTGCATGGCCTCCTGGACAAAGCGGTTGTTGATGGCCTTTTTGGTCTGGTTCTCGTAGCTGGTCTGGGTGGAGAAGTTGTTGGAGACGAGAATCAGGCAGTCCTGGATGTCGTTCCAGGTGATTTTGCTCTCGTTTTTGTTGTATTTGTTCTGCTTTTTCAGGTAGGCGTCGATGCCCGCCACGAAGGCCAGCCGCATGGCCTTCTCCGGGCTGCCCCCGTGCTCCAGCCAGCTGGAGTTGTGGTAGTGCTCGATGCGGGTCTCCGTGTTGGAGAAGCAGAAGGCCACCGACAGCTTGACCTTGTAATCTTCCCGGTCGGCCCGGTCCCGGCCCACCCGCTCGGTCTGGTAAAAGACCGGCGTGGTCAGGGGGTTCTCCCCGGCCAATTCGGTCACATAGTCCGCGATACCGTTCTGGTAGCAGAACTCCGTCACCTCAAACTTGCTGCCCACCTGGTTGCGGAACCGGAACGTGACCCCGGCGTTGACCACCGCCTGCCGCTTCATCACGTCCAGATAGTAGTCCACGGGGATGTCGATCTCGGTAAAGACCTCCAGGTCGGGCTTCCAGCGGAACTTGGAGCCGGATTTGTGCTTCATGGGCTTTTTATGCAGGCCGCCCACGTTCTCCCCCTTCTCGAAGTGGAGGGTGTACTGATAGCCGTCCCGGTAGATGGTGGCGTCGAAGTATTCCGAGGCGTACTGGGTGGCGCAGCTGCCCAGACCGTTGAGGCCCAGGGAGTATTCGTAGTTTTCCGCCCCGGCGGTGTACTTGCCGCCGGCGTAAAGCTCGCAGAACACCAGCTCCCAGTTGTACCGGCCCTCGGCCTTGTTCCAGTCCACCGGACAGCCCCGGCCAAAGTCCTCCACCTCCACCGACTGGTCGGCGTAGCGGGTGACGATGATGACGCTGCCGTGGCCCTCCTTGGCCTCGTCGATGGCGTTGGAGAGAATTTCAAATACCGCGTGCTCGCAGCCCTCCAGCGAGTCGGAGCCGAAGATGACCCCGGGGCGCTTGCGGACCCGGTCGGCTCCCTTCAGAGCGGCGATGGATTCGTTGTCATAGGTTTTGGCCGTTCTTCTTGCCATAAGCTGCTTCACATATCCTTTCACAGCGGCTTTGCCGCACAGGTTTTCTAAAAATAATGTTATCCCCTTGACGGAACGTTGTCGGTCATTCCAACGGGAACCTGATATAATTCTGGTTAAGAATGCGAACCATTCGTTCAGCACCGCCAAGCTAAGAGCTAAAAGCTAACAGTTCATTTTATCCGTTTTACCCGCCGCTGTCAAGGAACACTGCGAAACCGAAATAACAACGGCGCGAATAGATAGGCAAAACCAAAGAAAGAGAACAAAAATTATATCAAATCCTAAAAATAGAACCAAAATGGCTAAAAATCAGATTTTTCTAACGATTTTTTTGTGAAATCGGGAAAAATTCATGAAAAACAGACTTTGTTAAATACTTCACAGAGTATTTGCATAATATGTTTCTC
>JAJQAS010000127.1 GCA_021203685.1 Clostridiales bacterium
TGGCCACGATGCCGGAGTCCTCCGCCTCGTTGGCGGCGGGGGCGTGGGTGTTCTGTTTGGAGGGGATCCAGGGGGCCCAGGGACCGCCGTCCATGAAAGTGTACCAGCTGTTGTTGCAGGTGTGGTAGGCTTTGGGGCCTTCCTCCCAGCAGGTGGCCACGGCGCACTTGACAGAAGGATAGGTCTCCTTGATGTAGTTGATGAGGGCGGCGTCCATATAGTAGGAGCCGGTGGATTCCGGGTAGAACCCAAACCGCTGGTAGAAGGTCTCAAAAACGTCCTGGACAATGGCCTTTTTGTCCTCCATGGAGAACATCCAGATGCAGAAGTCCTTGGTCTTGTACTTCTCCCGGAACTGCTCGCAGGGCAGCCCAAGCAGGCTCAGGGCGATCTCGTCCCCATATTGGTCGTGGTCGGCCTTCGCCAGCGCCACCGCCTCGTCGTTGAAGAGACTGGCGTAGGTCATCTGGATGGTGGTTTTCAGCCCGTATTTGTGGGCGATGGCCTGTTGGGTCTTGAAAATGTCCAGGCTCTCGGTGAGCAGCGACGAGCGGCCGATGTCCTCCGCCTTGCCCTGGCCGGTGACCTTTTCGGCGTACTCCGGCACCATCTCCGGGCGATGGATAATGTTGAGCACAAACTGATCCATAGTGGCATGAATCCTTTCAAAAAATGAAATAATTGAAAAAACCAGCCCTCCCCAGTCCCGGCAGGGACCGGGGAAGGCTGGCAGGAGGAAAAACAGGATTGTTTCAGTCGATTACCCCTTCACTGCGCCGCCGGTGACGCCTTCCACATAGAACTTCTGCATGATGATGTACAGAATGGAAATGGGGATGGACACCAGCACGCCTCCGGCGCAGAACTGGCCGAAATAGGTGTTGATGAGGCTCTTGTCCAGCATGTTATACAGGCCGATAGCCACCGTCCACTGGGACGAGATGCCGGCGTTCAAAATCATCTTGGCGTAGACGAAGTCCATCCACGGCACCAGGAAGGAGCTGATGATAGTGTAGACGATGATGGGGCGGCTCATGGGCAGCACCACCTGGAGGAAGCACCGGGCCTCGCTGGCGCCGTCCAGCTTGGCCGCCTCCTGGAGCGTTTTGGGCACCGTCCCAAAGAAGCCCTTTGCTATCAGGTACCCCAGGCCGGAGGAGCCGGAGTAGACCAGAATCAGGCCCAAATGGCTGTTGGTCAGGCCGATGGCCTTCAAAACGAAGTACACGGCGATCATGGACAGCACGCCGGGGAACAGGTTGACGATAACGGACAGGTTCTGGAGGCCCTTGCTGCCCCGGAAGTCCATGCAGGCGAAGGCGTAGGCCACCATCAGCACGAAGATGCTGGAGATGACGCAGTTGGCGACAGCTACCACCAGCGTGTTGGTGAACCAGGCCGGGAAGTTGGCCACGGTGTCCGCGCCGGTCAGCAGTTTGACGTACTGGGTGAGACTCCACTCCGTGGGGAAGAAGGTGGAGGTGTTGCGGCCGTTGTAGGCGCTGAAGGAGGTGACCACCAGCCACACGATGGGGATCAGCCAAAGCACCACCAGTGCCGTCAGCAGCAGGTGCTTCAAAATCACTCGGACAGTTTTCTTTTTCATTGTGCGAAATCCCCCTCTCCGGTGCGGGCCACGACCCGGTTAAAGGCAATCAGCGTGAACAGGGCGCAGATGATAAAGATGATGATGCCAATGGCAGCCGCCATCTTATAGTTGTAGTAGTCCTGGGTCAGCGTGAACAGCCAGGTCACCAGCAGGTCGGTCTCCTTGGCCTGGGAGTTGGCCATGGCCTGGTTGGTGGTGACGTAGAAGTCGGCTGTCAGCAGATAGATCACGTTGAAGTTGTTGATGTTCTTGACGAAGTCGGTGACCAGGGCGGGGCCGGTGACGCTGAACACGTAGGGCATGGTGATGCTGCGGAAGATCTGCCAGCTGTTAGCTCCGTCGATGGCGGCGCTCTCCAGCTGCTCCGAGGGGATGTTGGTCAGCACACCGTTGGCGATCAGCATCTGGTAGGGCACGCCGATCCAGATGTTGATGAGAATGATCATCACGTGGGCCCAGCCCGGCGCGGTCAGGAATGGGATGTAATTGTTGGATATCAGTCCGATGTTGTGCAGGAACCCGGTGACGCCCAGGTTGGAGAGGATGGTGTTCATAATGCCGTTGTCGGCGAAGAAGTTCCGCACCAGCAGCAGAGAGACGAACTGGGGCACCGCAATGGTGATCATGAACAGCACCCGCCACATGGGCTTGGCGATGGTGGTTTTGCCGTTGACCAGCAGGGCCATCAGGATGCCGCCGAAGTAGGTGGTCAGGGTGGCGAAGAAGGACCACACCAGCGTCCAGCCCAGCACGCGGACAAAGGCGTAGCCGAAGGTGTCGGTGATGCCGCCGCCGCCGAAGAGCTTGATGAAGTTGCTCAGCCCCACCCAGTCGAACAGGGAACTGGGGGGCATGTGGTTCTGGTCATAGTTGGTGAAGGCCACGAAGATCATCACGAACAGGGGTACCACGGTGAACAGCACCACGCCGGTTACCGGCAGCGCCAGCAGGGTGACGTAGAACTTGCCGTTGATGTAGTCGTGAACGTCCTCCAGGAAGCTGTTGACGTGCTTGCCCACGGCCGCCTGCTGCTGGAGCCGGTAGACGTTTTTCACGTTGTAGATCCAGATGTAAATGGCGAAGACCAAAATCACCAGCGAGACCACGGAGAACAGCAGGATGGTGAAGGAGTTGTCGTAGTCGTTGTACTCGTTCTTCATGGTGACGATGTTGAAGACATATTCCTGCTGTACGGTGCCCAGGGTGCCGAAGTCGGACAGGTAGGGGATGCCCACCAGCGCGAAATAGGCGACGAGGGCGGCCTCGTAGATCGTCATGATGAGGGACTTGACGTATTGCTTCCGGCCCAGATACCCGGCGCCGAACCAGACCAGGGAGAGCTTGACGAAGATGTCGCCGTCCGCCACCGCGTGGCCAAAGTCCGCGAAGAACTGGCCCACCGCGCCCAGGCCGGATTTTAGCTTGTTCATACACTTCCTCCTTTTTTCTTTTCTTGCTTTATTGGGGCAGCGCCGCACAACACCGCTTTTGGCGTCCTGCTATGCAAAGCTCTTCTGTGCAATTCGCTTTTGCCGCACTGTGCGGCGCCGCTTGGGGCCTTTTTTTCCTTGGGAATACACGGATTTTGATAAAACAAGCCCGTATGCACGGCGAGTGCATACGGGCCGTGAGCTATGCTAGGTTTTAAGTAGCAAAGAGGACAGAACCGGTAGGTATGACTAAGACAGGGTTATTCGATGGCTGCGGTGACGCCGCTGACCAGGTCGTCCAGAGCCGCCTGGATGGCATCGTCGTCGTCAGCGTCCAGCTGCTGCTGGGCAATGATCTCGCCGAAGGTGGCGGTGGGGTCCCAATACTTGTCGCCCACGGACTGGATGGTGGCGTACTCGGACTGCTCGGCCAGAGCGTTCAGAGCCACGTTGGAAGCGACCTCGTCAGAGCTCTGAGCGTTGATGTTGGAGGGGCCGATCTCCCGCAGCTCGAAGTGACGGGTCTGGGATTCCTCGTTGGTCAGGAACTCAGCCAGCAGCACAGCCCAGCCGGCGTTGTCACAGTAGGCGTTGACGCCCATCAGCTTGCAGCCGGCCACGGAGCCCATCTGGACCTGATCGCCAGCGCAGGTGAAGGTGGGCAGCTTGGTAGCGGCGTAGCCGTCGCCGAAGGCAGCCTGAGCGGCCTCAGCGTCCCAGGTGCCGGACACGGCGGCGCAGATGTTGCCGGAGGCGATCTGGTTGGAGACGTCGCCGTCAGCGCAGGCCAGGAAAGCGGAGCTGGAGGTGATGGAGAGCATCCCCTTGACCACGTCCACGCCGGCGTAGCCCAGGGAGGAGGTGCCGTCCCAGCCGATGCTGGTGGTGCCGTCGTCATTCAGCCCGGTGGTGAAGCCCGCGCCATAGAAGAAGCCCGCGTTGTACCAGCCGGAGGACATGGTCATGGCGACCTGCATCCCGGCCTCTTCCGCGGCGGCCAGCAGGCTGTCCCAGGAGGAGACATCCTCTTCGGAGAGGACGCTGGAGTCGTAGAACAGGAAGAAGCCGTTATCGGCGCTGGTGGGGAAGGCGTACAGGGTGTCGTTGTAGGTGGCGGCCTCGATGGAGACTTCCACGTTGGCGTCCTTCACGTCGTCCAGGGTCTTGTCGGCATAGGCTTCCAGCACGGCGGACATGTTGTCGTCCAGGGCCAGCAGAGCGCCGGCGTTGACCAGGGAGACCAGCTGGTCGTCAGCGAAGGCGAACACGTCGGCAGCGGCCTCGATGTCGGTCAGGACGGTGTCCTTGGCGGTGGACTCGGACTCCACGCCGATCTGGATGTCGAAGGTGGCGTAGTCGGCGTAGGCTTCCTCAAAAGCCTCCACCCGCTCGGCCAGGTAGTCCTGGTCTTCCTCCGCGCCCCAGACGGTCAGGGAGATGACCTCGTCGGTGCTGGCTGCGGCGGTGGTGGTGTCATCAGCGGTATCGTCAGCAGTGGTGTCGGCGGCGCTGGTGTCGGCAGCGGCGGCAGAGGTGTCGCTGGTGGTGTCGCTGGAGCCGCTGCTGGAGCTGCCGCAGGCAGCCAGAGACAGCGTCATGGCCAGCGCCAGGATGAGCGCTAACAGTTTCTTCATGTCGTATTTCCTCCTAAAAAGATGGGTTTAACCGTCCGCCTGTTTGCGCAAACGGTTGTTCATACAATGTAGTATATCAGCAATGCTTTTTGTTGTCAACTTACTAATTTGCACAATATATTTCTGGTTTTTTTAGTCGTTCTGACGGTAAAGTTTTTACGCCCTGTTTTCCAAAATGCAACCGATTGCACAGAATTTATAAAAAATAGGCAAAAGAAAACACAAATCCGACAACTTTTTTGGGCTTTTTGATGTCGGATCTGTGCGCCTTTGCGTTACTTGGTGGAATCCCGCAGCAGCATCTGGTAATCGGAGTGGATCAGGTCCCGGGTCTCCTTCCCCGCCAGCCGGTCCAGCAGCAGCTGGCAGGCCAGCCTGCCCAGCTCTTTGGTGTCGAACCGCAGGCTGGTGATAGGCGGGGTGTTGTTTTTCAGCAGGGTGCTGTCGTAGAAGCTGGCGACCCGGATGTCCCGGGGGATGTGCAGCGCCAGCTCCCGCAGGCGCATCAGCGCCAGGTTGCAGATGTAATCGTCCATACAGACCAGGCAATCTGCCTGTTGCCGCAGCGCCTCGTCTACGGCGGCCTTGGCCTGCTTCGCGGTGCCGATGTTCGGGAAAACCAATTCCGCCTGCAGCGGCAGCCCCGCCAGCCGGTGGGCGTCCTGATACCCCAGGAGCCGGGACGCGGTGACGGAGTGGGTCTCGTCCCCGCCCAACAGCGCCAGTCGGTGCATCCCCTTGCCCAGCAGCAGCGTGGTCAGATCCCGGCAGGCCCCCTGGTTGTCGTTGTCCACACAGAGCACCTCCGGGTCCTGGGAGGCCCCCAGCGCCACGAAGGGCATCCCCGTCTCCTGGAGCAGAGCCACCACCGGGGAGGCCACGGTGCTCCGGCTGACGATGACGCCGTCCACCTTGTGGTTGTTGATGATGCACTCCAGCTGAGCGGTGGAGCTGCCGGTGACCATGGAGATCAGCACGTCGTAGTCGTTCTCCACCGCCGCCTCGCAAATGCCCGCCATGCACTCCTGAAAGAAGGGCAGCTCGGTGTCGTTGTAGTCGCCTGGGATCACCAGCCCCAAATTGTAGGTCTTGCTCTGAGCCAGCCCCTTGGCCACGGCGTTGGGCCGGTAATTGTGCTCCGCGATAAACGCCAGCACCTTGGCCCGGGTCTCCACGCTGAGCCGCCCTTTGCCGGAGATGGCGCGGGAGACCGTCGTTTTGCTGACGCCCAGCTCTTTTGCGATGTCGTCAATGGTATAGACCCGCGTTTCCGTTTTGCTTGTCCCCAACGGTACCACCTCCATGAAAAACAGACTCAATCGGTCGGCCGCTGTGTCGGCGGCTGTTACTTTTATTTTAGCAACAAAATGCGTTCCCCGTCAAGCCGGGACGGATAAAATAATGTCCAAATTAAAAACGCCGATGACCGGCAAACCTCATATAGCGGGTCTCCCGTTCGTGACAGGTTCAAATCCCCCTCCCGCCGGAGCGGGAGGGGGACGGACAGGGAAGAAAGAAAAATGTGTAAGGATAAAAGAGAGACGATCAGGCGCTTACTTCAGCTTCCAGGCCAGGTCGTTGAGGAACAGCTCCTGCTTGAGTCCCTCCACGGTGGTGTCGGCGGTGATGTGGACGCACTCGATCTGCATCATCTCGGCCCAGTCGATCATCATCTGGGCGGTGACGGCGGTGGAGAGGACGGTGTGGTGGGCGCCGCCGCAGGTGATCCAGCACTTGAGACCGGTGAGCAGGTCGGGCTTGGCCTTCCACATGACCCGGGCCACAGGCAGGTTGGGCATTTCATAGATGGGCTTGATGCACTCGATGTCCTGAATGATCATGCGCAGGCGGCCGCCCATGTCGATGAGGCTGACCACGATGCCGTCGCCGGCCTTGCCCTCGAACACCAGACGGGCGGGGTCTTCCCGGTCGCCGATGCCCAGGGGATGGACCTCAATGCGGGGTTTGGCGGCGGCCACGCTGGGGCAAACCTCCAACATGTGCGCGCCCAGAGAGACTTCCTTGCCTGGCTCCAGGTCGTAGGTGTAGTCCTCCATGAAGGCCACGCCGGTGTCGTCCATGCCCTCGGCCATGGCCTTCATAATAGCGGTCATGGCGGAGACTTTCCAGTCGCCCTCGCCGCCGTAGCCGTAGCCGTCGGCCATCATGTTCTGGGAGG
>JAJQAS010000005.1 GCA_021203685.1 Clostridiales bacterium
TCCACTTTCTTGGGTACATTTTACGTGGATTTCCTGGTCTACACAATGAAGAAGGAACTCAAAGGAACCAGTATTTAGGGGAGGACAGATGACCATGAATGTTTTGATTTTAAACGGAAGTCCCCGCCCCAACGGAAGCACTGCGGTGCTGGCAAATGCTTTTGCCGGAGAAGCCGCAGCAAGAGGGCATCAGGTTCACTTGGTTCAAATCGGAAACAAGGATATTCGAGGCTGTAAAAACTGCGATGCCTGTCGTTCCACGCTCAACGGAAGCTGTGTTCAGAAAGATGATATGCAGCAGATTCTTCCGCTGATGAGGAAGTGTGAAGCCCTGGTGCTGGCCTCCCCGATTTACTACTACTCTATGACCGGACAGATGCACTGTGCGATTGAGCGCA
Organism: Clostridiales bacterium; assembly: GCA_021203685.1. Lineage (GTDB taxonomy): Bacteria > Bacillota > Clostridia > Oscillospirales > Oscillospiraceae > Onthomonas. Next base: position 399 of record JAJQAS010000005.1, read on the forward strand.
TCTATTCCTTTGAGCGGCTGCCGAAGCTCAAAAAAGCCGCATTGCTCCTCACCGCTGGCGGCGGGGGCTTCACAGCGGCAAAGCAGACCTACCAGGATGCCATTATCCGGCACATGGGAGCAAAGGACTTGGGTATTGTCACTGCTGTGGGAAGTCAGTGCAGAACTCCCGCAAAATTGGCGGAGGTTAGAGAATTGGCAAAAAAAATATAAATTGATCTGTGTAGACGATTTACGCAGGACAATTCGTGATTATTAAAGGAGGAAATTGAAATGGCAAAAACCAAACTGGACTACAATCAGGTAGCCCGAAACATTATCGCCAACATTGGCGGTAAAGAGAACGTGAACGCAGTTCGGCACTGCATCACCCGTGTTCGCTTCCGGCTGAAGGATGAGAGCAAAGCCAATGATGAGACCATCAAGAACCTGGAGGGTGTAGTTTCCGTGGTTCACGGCGGCGGCGAGTACATGGTGGTCATCGGCAACGCTGTGGGCGAGGTGTACGATGCTGTGTGTGAGCAACTGGGCAGCATGGGAGAAGATGCCGGAGCGGAGGAGTCGAAGGAAAAGACAAATCCGGTCATGAAGCTGCTGAATATCATCGTTGGCGCTGTCGGTCCCTGCCTGAACTTTATCTGTGCGGGCGGAATTATCAAGGGCCTTTTGTCTATCTTGGAGATGACAGGAATTGTGCAGTCCGGGAGCGGTATGGATACGCTCATCACTGCGGCCGGAGACGCGGCCTTTTACTTCCTGCCGGTGTTCCTGGGCATGAATCTGGCGAAAACGTTGAAAGGAGACCCGTTCCTGGGAGCGACTATTGGCGCTGCGCTCTGCTACCCTGCAATCAATGGTACAGATCTCGTGATTTTGGGAATGACATTCAACTACACCTATACCAGTACCTTCCTTCCGGTTATTGCGGTTGTAGCAGTAGCGGTTCCGTTGGCAAGGCTGCTGAAAAAAGTACTTCCTAAGGCGGTTGCAAACTTCCTGGTTCCCGCTATTACCTTGCTGATCGTGATACCGCTGGGCTATACCCTGATTGGCCCGGCAGTCAGCTTCGTCGGCAGCCTGGCCAACGATGGTATTACCTTTATGATGAACACCGTTCCCCTGTTGGCCGGTGCATTGTTCGGCGGTCTGTATCAGGTCATGGTACTCTTTGGTATACATAGCGCTTTGACCTCCTTCTCTTTCATGAACTTGCTGGAGGGAAACCCCGATTATATCATGGCAATCGCCTGTACCGTTTCCTTCGCGCAGACCGGCGTGGTCCTGGCGATGTATCTGAAAACCAAGGATGACGACCTCAAATCCCTGGCTCTGCCTTCCTTTATTTCCGGTATTTTTGGCGTGACAGAACCGGCTATTTACGGCGTGACCCTTCCCCGTATCAAAATGTTTATCCTGTCCTGTGTCGGTGGAGCGGTCTGCGGCGGCTTCATCATGCTCACAAATACCATGATGTACAGCTTTTCTGGTTTAGGCGTGTTTGCTATCCTCGGACTACTCAACCCTGAGAATCCCAATGTCCTGACGGCTGTTCTCTGCGCGGTCATTCCGTTTGTATTTTCCTTTGCCGTGGCATTTGTTCTGTATAAAGACGAGGCAGTTCCTGCTTCCGCCGGTGAATCCGCGCCTATGGAGCCGACCACAGTGACAGCGCCTTCTGGCCCGATGCAAATTGACTGCCCGATCCCCGGTGAGGTTCTGCCCCTTACCAGCGTCCCAGATGAAACCTTCTCCACCGGTATCCTTGGCAACGGCCTTGCTGTGGAACCCTCTGAGGGCAAGGTTTACGCTCCCTTTGACGGCGAGTGCGAAACTCTGGCCGATACGCTCCACGCTGTTGGCCTGTTGTCTAATAGCGGCGTGAGCCTGCTGATCCATGTTGGTCTGGAAACGGTTGGGCTGGAGGGTAAACCTTTCGAAGCCCACGTCAAGACGGGAGATTCCATCAAAAAAGGCCAGCTCCTGCTGGAATTTGACATTGAGGCGATCAAGGCGGCGGGCTGTCCCACTATCACCTCCGTCTTGGTGACGAATGAGGATGAGGTTGGCGATGCCGTACTTACTGATGGGAAAATTTTGATTGGAGGTTAAGACCATGAAGTTTCCGAAGGACTTCCTCTGGGGAGGCGCAACCGCCGCCAATCAGGTAGAAGGAGCTTGGAACGTGGATGGAAAAGGCGTTTCCGTCCCGGACGTAATCACCAATGGCACACACACGGTATCTCGGAAAATTGAGCCGGGGCTGACCGGGGAATTTCTGTACCCCTCCCACGAGGCCATCGATTTCTATCACCACTACGAGGAGGACATTGCTCTGTTCGCCGAGATGGGCTTCAAGGTGTTTCGTATGTCCATCAACTGGCCCCGGATTTTTCCCACCGGCGAGGAGGTTGAACCCAACGAGGCAGGGCTTGCATTCTATGACCGGGTATTCGATTGCTGCAAAAAATACGGAATTGAACCGTTGGTGACAATCTCCCACTACGAGCTGCCCTATGCCTTGGTGGAGAAGTATAATGGCTGGGTGGATCGGCATCTGATCGACCTGTATATGAATTACTGCCGGACGATCTTTGAACGATATAAGGACAAGGTGAAATACTGGCTGATCTTCAATGAGATTAACTGCGGCACACTTTACACTGGAACCATGCAGAGCTTGAATAACTTTCGGGGCTTCCATGGTCCCTGGAAAGAGATTGAGGACAAACCCGGCGAGCGTTATCAGGCTTTGCACCACCAGTTTGTTGCCAGCGCCAGAGCCGTTCGGTATGCCCATGAACATTACCCTCAATTCAAAATGGGCTGCATGATTGCGATGTTGCCGTATTATCCCTACACCTGCAACCCCGATGATATGCTCGCGGCCCAGCGTGAAATGCGCATGGTGAACTGGTTTTGTTCTGATATCCAGGTTCGCGGCGAATATCCGAGCTATTCCCGCCGTTACTTTGCGGAAAATAACATCCATGTTCAAATGGAGCCTGGTGACGCAGCGGATCTGCGGCAGGGAACAGTGGATTTCTACACGTTCAGTTATTACATGACCTTCTGTATGTCCACTGATCCAAATGCGGAGATCACTGATGGAAATCTGCTGGGCGGAGCAAGAAATCCTTATCTGAAGGTGTCTGACTGGGGCTGGCAGATCGACCCGAAGGGCCTGCGCTGGTGCCTGAACGAAATCTATGACCGTTACCGTATTCCGATGATGATCGTAGAGAACGGATTGGGAGCCTATGATAAGAAAGCCCCGGATGGAAAGATCCATGATGATTATCGGATCGATTATATGCGCCAGCACATTGAGCAGATGGCGGAGGCCATTGCGGATGGCGTGGAACTGATTGGCTATACCCCATGGGGCTGCATTGATCTTGTTTCCCTTTCCACCGGAGAGATGGCAAAGCGGTACGGCATGATTTATGTCAACAAGTTTGATGACGGAACCGGCAATCTCAGCAGAGAGCGAAAGGATTCCTTCTACTGGTATAAAAAGGTAATCGCCAGCAACGGGGAGGATTTGACTGTTTGATTTACCAGCTATACAGGAAAACAATAGAACGAGGAGCGTAGTCTTCCTCAAGCGTTGGAAATTGCAGTGGCGATACTGATTGTATTGCGTATAGGATGTTACCATCGAAAAAAACGCAGCACAAAAGGGCAGACACCGTTCATTTGATCGGTGCCTGCCCTTATCTGTTTGGGCTTGATAGAGACTTTCGTTAATTATACAATGCCTACTGCTGCCGCGCAGGGCAGCGGCATTACCCTAATACCGGCAGCACTTAAAAATGGAACGATTTGCAGTTGTTCCCATGCTATCGTTAAGCGCAAATCCTGATTGCAATAACTATTATTATCCATCAAAAGACGAACTGTGAAGATCTGGGTTTTAGCTGGAAAGACGACAACACATTATTTATATCAAAATTGATGTGCAGTTGTCTTTTTGAGATTGACAAATACACATTAATTTAGTAGAATATAATGTGCAATAGTTGAAAGCGGGGTGACGCAATGACCAACAGGGAAATGGTACAAACCCTCCTGGAAAACTCTGCTGATGGAATGATTACTGCGGAGCAGGTGACAGCGGCGGGATTACACCGCAACATTTTACAGAAGCTCGTGGAGAGTGGCGAGCTATACCAGTTTAGCCGTGGTATCTATGTGCGAACGGACGCATGGGAAGATGATTTTTACCTGTTGCAGCGCAGATATGGGCGGGGGATCTATTCCCATGATACCGCACTGTATCTGCTGGGCTACTCTGACCGGACACCAGCGCAATACACCATGACGTTCCCCAAGGGATATAATGCGCCATCGCTCAAACAGGAGAATGTTTTGATAAAGCGTGTTGTGCCGAAGAACTATACTTTGGGGGAGACAGAGATTGCTTCTCCCAGCGGAAACCCGCTTCGTGTTTATGATTTGGAACGAACGCTGTGCGACATTCTGCGCGGCAGCGGCAGCGACATCCAAATTATCACGGACGCGATGAAGCGGTACGCAGCGTCCAAAGACAAAGATATTCATAAACTGATGCAATACGCGGAGCAGCTTCGTGTAAAGCCAAAAGTGCTGCGGTATATGGAGGTGCTGTTGTGATTACAAAGAATCCAATGCAGTTGAAAGCCTTTATCAAAAAGAAGGCGGCGGAGAAGCACATTTCTGCCCAGCTTGTCATGCAGAATTATATGCTGGAGCGGCTGTTGGAGCGGATCTCGCTTTCCCCGTACAAACAGAATTTCATTCTGAAAGGCGGTTTCCTTATTTCCGCAATCGTTGGCTTAGACACGCGGGCGACAATGGACCTGGATACTACAATCAAGGGATTCACGCTGACCCATGAAGCGATCCGCGATATTTTTTCAAAAATCTGCGCCATCGAAGTTGATGATGATGTGACTTTCGAGCTGGCGGGGATTTCCGACATTCGTGAGGGAGATGATTACCCCGGTATCCGTGTGGCGCTGAAAGCCAATTATCCGCCAATCAGCGTTCCCATCACCGTAGACGTTACCACCGGAGACAAAATCACGCCAAGGGAAATAGAATATACTTTCTCCTTGTTGTTTGATGACAGGAGTATCAGCATTCTGGCTTATAACCTTGAAACCGTCTTGGCGGAGAAGATAGAAACCGTTTTATCCCGCAGCATTGCAAATACCCGCCCAAGAGATTTCTATGATATTTATATTCTGTATTCGCTGCATGGGAAAGACTGCAATGCCGATACGCTGCGGCAAGCGCTGGAACGGACAGCGGACAAACGCGGCAGTAGCAAGGTACTTACAATTTATCCAGAGATTCTCACCGAGATTCGGAAAAGTGATACCCTCCGTACATTTTGGAAAAAGTATCAGCGTAATTTTGAGTATGCAAAAGATATTTCCTTCGATGAGGTCTGCAATACGATTCAGACGATTATGGACACCATTATGGAACAGGGAAGTTGAACAATGGGTGGCGTCTTTGAGATTTTTGTATTGGTTTAGCCATTGCTTGTAAAAAAAGACTCAGTGAATATTAACAGGATGCCGACCAAAATCAACTGCAAAAATTCGTAATCCTCTGACCCCAATTTGACCCCTACCGGAATGCACATGTTTGCGGCATATTAGGAACTGCCTGCAAAACACATTGAAATAGCACTCTAAAACAGCAGAAATGCGGGAATATAGGAACTAATTTTGGAAACATGCAGAAATTACCATCCTCATAACCCGGAGGTCGTTGGTTCAAATCCGGCCCCCGCAACCATAAAAAGTTCTGAAATCTGATGGTTTCAGAACTTTTTCTTTACTTTTCTGCTGTTTTTATTCCAAGAAATGCAACAAAAAGAATGGTTCATGGCCCTAATATGGCCCTACGCGATTTTTGAATTTTGGCACTTTTTCGGGTGAAATCAGAAAAACGGAGAACTTTTCTGATATAAATAAAATGTACTATCAGGAAAAAATAAAAGCACATATCTTTATTTGTAAGGTGCCAGCCAATTCCCCGACGCTATAAAACGTCTGAAAATTGGCTGGCTAAAACAATGCGAAGACAGTTATAATTTACATTGTACGACAAACTGGCCGGGAGACAGGTCTATCTCCGACAGTGAACTCGCGCTTGAAGGGAATAACCTGGTAGACAAGATGGTACGAAGGCGGTCAGTTACCTGAAGGAGTCCTTCTTCCATTGTATGGGCGTTCACTTTAATTTCGGGAAAGTCGGGAGCTGTGAACAGATACCCTTCGGGTGTGGCTGTGACTAAGATTGGATAGGTGGACGCTTGAGGCGAGAATTGGTTGGGGTCGAACAGGTCTTCCATCAACTTCATTTCCTCCTGCTTGTGATCGTCCAGGACGTGGGTATAGGTATCCATCGTGAAAGAAGTTGAGGCGTGGCCAAGGA
>JAJQAS010000133.1 GCA_021203685.1 Clostridiales bacterium
ACGGCACTTTCATTATCGTGTTTTTGTATCAATCTGATTATGGTTTTGTCCAGGACGTTGCCGGAGCGAAGCCCCATGTTTTCCAAAGCGGAATACATCGCCTTGATTACGGTAGGAGATGTATAAAATGCATTCAGGGTTGAAGCCCTCGCCTCCCGATATTCCTCCGGGGACAGTACCTCTTTTACCTCGGCGTATTCCGATGCCCAGGAAGCGTTCTCCGCGTCAAATGCCTGCGGGATACCGCCCCACCCGACAAAGCGGGATAAAATCTCCTGTTCTTCGGCGGTGGCAAGTCTGCCGTTTTCCTCCAGGTCTTTCAGCAGCCAGATTGCATCCATGTTTGCCTTAAATTTGGCCTTCGGGCCGCCTGCCCCAAGGTCATCGTCCGTAATGTGGAAGTTGATCGGCTCCTGCCTTTCCTGCGGCTCCGGGTTCAGCTCCAAAACGATGGATTTGAGCTTTGGTGTCGTACCGCCCACTCTCTCGGACGGCTCTTTTCCGATCTCGCCGCTTCTTTCCTCCTCCGCTTCCAGATACGGTTCATACTCCCCGTCATAAACAAACAGCTCATGATTCCCCGGAATGTAGTTTTCTCCGTTTTCTACGCAGAGGAAAATATCCGCATCTGGCGCACCGCTGGCACGGTAAAACTCTTCATAGTCGTAGGGGATTTCCGCTTCTTCATCATCTGACATCAGCGGCTCCAAGTTGGGATCTGCTTCAACGATATTCCGAACGAAATCGCCATGCTCCGGGTATCTGCCAACAGGCTTGAAATGATAGCCCTGATATTCAAAAACAGTTCTATCTGTTGTTTCCGGTTCTTCCGCCGGCTCAAAGGTATCCAGCGGCAGGCGGTAGCTCCGACGGACCGCGTTAATCTCATCCGGTGTCATTACATGCCCCGAAACGGGTGCCATCACACCTTCAAATGCTGCCCGTTCCCCGGCTTTTGCCCGCTCTGCAATATCCGCGATCAGCTGCATCTGTTCCGGTGAAAAATCCGGGTTCAGCATTGGCTCGATGTTCAGCTCTTTTAAGGCCGCATCGTAAATCACATCCATCTGCTCGCCGGAGAAATCTTCGTGGCTCACGCCAACGTACTCCATCGCGTTCGCAACCCGGTTCTCGGTATCAAAATCAAACTCCGGCTCTTCCTCCTCGTAAAGCGCCCGGACATAACCCGTAGGCTCCACACGGAAGATCGGATACCGCGCCTCCCGCGCCATCGTCATATCCTGCAAACTGACTTCATCCGTCTGGAAATTTACCGTATCAATACGAAATTCCCTGCCGTTGATATGGACTGTTGCATTGAGTGGCAGATATTCTCTGCCGCTTAAATACTTGATCTGCCGATGGGTGCCATCCTCCAGCTCCCCGGCAAGGTAAACGCTTTCTCCCTTGCTCCACAGCTTTTTGGAGTAATATACCCACTGACCAGATGGGAAGCCTGTTACGTCAACCACACCGTTGTCCGTCTGCTTCTCCATCAGCCTGCTTCCAAGTATCTGCGAAGCTAACCTCGCATCTTCTCCATAAAATTCATAATGGCCGTGCTGTTCAAAGCCGACCAATGTATTGGGGTAACGCTCCTTAATGGCATTGTACTCAGCAGCTGCGTCTGCACCAAGCGGCTGTAATTCCTGTACTGCCTCCGGTTCAGTCTTTTCAAATGGGATTTCATCCTCTTCGGTAACAGCAACAAACCCATCCGAGCTGTCCGCTTCACTGGAATTATCTGCTTCGGCCTGTTCTGCCTGCCTTTTAGATTTTTCCTGTCCTTGCTGTTCCGCTACTGGTTCAGTCGTCTCCTGTTCATCAGCATTTTCATGGGGATGCTCCTGTGGTTCTTCAACAATCTCCTCAGCCGTGTTTTCCAATTTCCCAACATTCTCAACAGCCGCATACTCCGGTTCTCCAACAGTTTCTTCTGTTGAACCTTCTGGTTCTTCCATGCCCATGAGATCAAACAGCGTCATCTGCTTTCCGGTAATCATCTCCGGCTCACGCTTGCGCTCCGGAAACAGAGTGTACGTTCCTTCGGTATACTGGATCAGGTCTGTCAGAATCTGCGCCCGCTCCTCGTATCTCTCAAAGTCAAGAGGAAGTGCCGCCAGTGTCTCCGACATATGGGCGATCAGCTCCTGTGTTCTGCCGTCGTCCTCAAAGGTTTCCGTTAAGAAAGCCCTGGCCGCATCGCCAAACATATCATCCGGGAATGGCCGCTGCACGTCCATCGGTAGCCGCGAATAGAACGAGCGCACCCGGTTTGCCATCTGCTCTTTTTCATAGGCATCCATTCTGGAATAGTCCGCCGGTTTTAAGAACAAATCCTGCTTAATCAGGTAATCTACTCTCTGTGCAGCTTTTGCCCAGGTCAGATGTTCCTTCGCATAAGGGTTTCCGTATGGGCCACGCTCAAGGCGCAGTCCCTTTGCGTCATAATCCGCATGGGAATCATCTGCCCCGGAAAGCGCGTGGCTACTTCCACCAGTCCCGTAAGCTTCCTTCAAAAATGCCGTTTTTTCCGCATCTGTATGTTCCATACAGAAGTAAGAATAGGTGGATAACCGTGCATTAGAATACGGCCCGCCGCCGGACAGAAATGCGTCAACCTCGTCCTGTGTAATGAAATGCCCGTGTTCTTCCCACGCATAACCTTCCCGCGCCTGATAAGGCACTGCGGTCCTGGCAAATTTCTGAAACTCTGCTGCCACTCTTACCGGATTGTACGTGCGAAACCGCATCAGCTCCGGGTCTTCCTCATAGGCCGCAGCCAGTCCTTCCAGACGGTCATTTAAGTCTGCAAGAAATTCCGGATGTTCCAGAAGGGAAGATAAGCGCTCCACCATATCCGGGAATCCGCCCTGAAAGACTTCCATGTCTGCAAACACAAGCTCCGCGACGCCCTCTGCCATATCTCTTTCCATATAGGCGAGCATTTCGGCGTGTTCTGTCAGTGCATTGCTCCTTGCCGCATCCAGTACCACCTGCGGTGCATACATCCCCTGTGCCAACAGCTGGCCAATCCTGCCGCTGACATCCTCCCAGGAGAGGAATGCCTTATCCAGAATCTTATCCGTCACGGTATGGCCAACAGCCACCTGCATTCCAAGCTCATTAAACCAGACGGAATATTCCTTTCCGTCAATCACAAGACCTTTCCCACCGGTTCCGTACTCACGCTTTACAAACTCCGTGTATTCCTTCGGTGTCTGGTCAATCATAAAATTGTAAATAATCCGAAGGTGTCCATGCTGCCGGTTCGTCCCCGTGCGAAGCACTTCATCTACTACATCCGCAGGAACCGCAATCTCACCGGCATAAAGTGCCGCCATCGGTTCCTCAATCGCGCGGATTTGTTCCTCCACGCTGGGAAGTTCGGGCAAAGATAAAGCAGAGGCAATTTCTTCCTCTGCTTCACTCAACTCCTGTTCAGTTGTCCCGTCGATCATCTGCGGCTCCAGACCTTCCAGATGATGTTCCCCGGCGGGATTCTCATTCCCTTCGTTTACTTCTTCTGTCTGCTGCGGCTCCGGTTCTTTCAGGCTTGCTTTTTCTGCCTGCTGTGGCTCCGATTCCTCAAGATCGGTTTCCTTTTCCGGTTCGATTTCCGCTTCCTGTTCGGTCTCCTGCCCGGATTCTTCGCTTACACGTACACCAGCTCCGTCAGCACGGTTTCTTCCGCCATCGCCGTCAGGCTGTTCATGTGCGCTGCCCACGCCAGCTGGTCTGCTTCCTTGTCCGGTGCCGGAAACTTCTTCAACAGCTGTTTCATCAGCACTTCCATCCGCTCTGTCGCGGCTTCCTCGATCTGTGCCAGGTGCCGGTTCAGTTTCCCGGTCATTACCATGCTCTGATACCAGTTGCTGTGGTTCTCCTTCAGATATGTCCTCCGAAGCATCCCGTACTTGCCGATGACTGCCGGTTCCGTCTCTTTCACTTCCAGGTTCGGAAACAGGTAGTCCCCCTTGCGATGATATGTCAGTTCCATGTTCCATTCCTCCATTCTGTGCAATTTCCTCACCTACGACGCTTTCACGCTTTAACGTGTTGAATCGTCTATTTGTATTATACATATTGATTGTGGAATTTTCAAGCTGTGCAGCCAAATTTTCCCGATAAATTTTTTCCACCGTGCGCCCGATGTCCCGCAGGACCGGCTCCGCCAGCTCACTCGTTGAATTTCCAAGAAACATCAGTACCGAAAGCCGGTTATAATCCGTAATTCTGGTAAAATCCTCTTCCGACAGAAATTCCATCGGCTCAAGCCCGCAGCGGCGGGCAAGCGTGTAATACAGGCTGTCCGTTAGAAGCTGCCGGAATTCTGTCCGTATGGTTCCTTCATCCAGCTGCTCCAGAAACGTGCCTTCCGCTTCCTCCGATAATCCAAAAATAGCTTCCTCCAGATTTTCTTCTGCCTGCATCTGTGCTACCGCATAAAGTGCGTCTTCCACCGACACCATGTCGATCTCTTCCAGACCATAGGTGTCAATCAGGTGGTCAAGGACTTCCTCGTGATATGCCGGCTCCATCTGCCAGAGAAACACTTCCCTTGCTCCGCGCACGGGATGGGTGTCTGACACATCAAATACATAACGGAGTCGTTTCCTCGGCGTAGTGTTATCGAGAAGGGCAATGCCCTTTGCACCTCGGTTGACCCACCGCATCATTCTGTTGTTCCACAGTTCCAGTTCCGCACAGGCGGTTGCATCCGGCCTCTGCGCGTGAATCAGCAGGGCATCCCGGAAAGGATACCGGTACAGCCGCGAAGCCGTATCCAGATACCCCATCCAGTCCCTGGGGGAACGGGCGATCTCCTGCGCATGGGTTTCTGCCAGCATACGAATATCATTTATTCTCGCCATAGTTACCCTCCATTCTTTCCGCGCCGGTTATTCTGACGCATTCTGTTCTTTCCCTTTCAGCAGAGCATTCAGATTCTTTGCATACCGGTTCATACGGACAGCCTGCAGCTGCCGCACCGTTGCTTCCTGCTGATCGGGATGTTTATCTGCTCTATCCTGCTTCATTGTCAATTTCTCATTCTCCATGATTCGCCACCTCTTTCCTTACGCAAGCGCATTGTCGCTGCGGTTGTGCGCACTTCTGGTATTCTCCTTCGCTTTCCCGGCTTCGCGCTCCTTTGCCGCCGTTTTCTTGGCTTCCAGTTTCTTTAACACAGACTCCCGTTTCGGAGCCGGTCTGTCGTCATTTGCTCTTCGCGCAGCCTGTTTCTTTTCCTGCCTCTCCGCACGGGCATGTTCTCCCGGAACGGTTCTACCGTCGCCGTTTTCACCGTTTTGCGGCACTTCCGCGTCCAATGCGGATTCCTTCTCTTTTTCATCCATCCGGGCTTCATAAGAAGAAAACTTTTCAAAGACGTGAGCCGCCCTGTCATAATGATACGATTCATCCGTCAGGCGATCTTCCGGGTGTATCATTGTGCTGTTCACGTCTGCGACCAAATCCTGCGTCTCAAGCGCCGTCAGCCTGCCGTCATCCGGAACAATGAGCGTCTCATGCGTAGACGAAGGCAGGATAATGTAATCACTCCCCAGCGTATCTCCGAGCTGGTCCATCACTTCCGGGTAAAAAAGAACGCCGGCTCCGTTCATTCTCTGCTCATTTGTCAGTACATACATAGTAGCTTTTTCCTGTGGCATCATAGATTCCAGCATAATCTGTGCCATTGCCTCCGGCATACCGGCCTCAATCATCTCTTCATGCATGTCATGGAATATTTCGTCCAGAACCGTCTGCATGGGAATCAACGTAGCCGGAAAGAGCTTCTGGCTGTTCTCCACTGCGTCCTGATGAAGCTGCTCCTCGGAAACGCCATATACCTCCAAATGGCTATCCGTAACGAGAGCACTGGCGAAAAGTCCACCCTCGGTTTCCCCGATCAGCAGGTGATACGTCACCGCCAAATCCTCCTCTGTCCGGTGCGGAACAACTTCTAACAGCTCCTGGTTTTTCTCCACACTGCATACCTGCATGAAAAGCCGTTCTTTCGCCGTCTCGTAATTTCGCAGCTCTTCCAGATTGATTGCAACAGGCGGCTCCTGCTGAATCATTTCAGCAACAGCCGACAGCGTATCCTGGAAAGTCATGCTGCCACCGGCGTACCTCTCGTAAAACTGTTCCAGATTAACCGCAAACGTTGTATTCTCATCCGGTGGCATGACAAACAATGCTTCATAACTTTTGTTGATCTTTTCCATCGGATAAACCTCTACAATGGCATCCCGGTACTTTTCAGGAAGCACATCCCGGATTTGCTCCGCAATGCTTTCCTTAAATTCATCATAATTCATATAATCTCGCATCCTCCTTTAGCTGCAGAAGGTGGACAGAAACCTGCCGCCCTCCGCGCTGATATTTCATCTGCTTACGCAGATTACCTGCTTTACTTCCAGCAGCAGCCTTACTTCTTTTTCTTCCCTCTGCTCTTAGACTTCGGGAAGAAGAGCGAAAACGATGCTCTGCCGTCCTCCACTTTCATCAGAAGATCCGCTTCAAAAGGCGGTGCAACTTAGGGATTTTTAATCCCTTGAATTGTCAAGTCAAGTGCAACAGAGTATCGAAGAAGACTTCAAAGGGGGAT
>JAJQAS010000189.1 GCA_021203685.1 Clostridiales bacterium
CTCAAGCAAATCTTCTTTCGTTTTTTCACTGTCTACTTGACAGGGGGCACTTCAGAATGGGAACGCCGGGGCGATCTGGAATTTGTGGACGGGCCGGAGATACCGCCGGAGTTGGTGGCGGACTGGTTCGCGGCAGCGGGCCAGACGCACAGCATCCAGGCCGTGGCCGTGGACAATTTCCGCATTTCCCTTATGCGCTCCGCGCTGGCAAAGGTGGGGATCGGCTACGACAACGACATCCCCGTGAAGTTGACCCGGCCCTCCGACCTTATGAAAGCACATCCCGTTATCAACAGCGCATTTCTCCGGCACCGCTTCGTGTGGGGCGACTTGCCAATTATGCGCTGGTTCACCAACAACACCAAGCTGGTGCAGCGGGGAATCAACACCGAGTATGGCAAAATCGAACCGCACTACCGCAAGACGGACGGCTTTATGGCTCTGGCCCACGCCATGACCCTGCTGGACGAACTGGGAGAGGACGGCGGAGAGGCGGCCATACTGCAACCGATGATTTTTTGAGGGACACATGGAAGAAATAACACTGTTCCAGGGCGACTGTCTGGAGCGGATGAAGGAGCTGACGGACGGTTCCGTGGATATGGTGTTGACGGACTTGCCCTATGGAATCACGCAAAACGACTGGGACAAGCCGCTTGATTTAACCGTCCTTTGGAAAGAGCTTAACAGGGCGGCAAAGCTCAACGCCGCTTTCGTGTTCTTCGGGATGCAGCCGTTTCTTTCTGACCTGATAGAAAGCAACCGAAAGAGCTTCAAGTACATCTGGATTTGGAATAAGCACTATTGCCGAGGATTTCTTAACGCAAAAAAGCAGCCATTGCGAAACTGTGAAGAAATAGCTGTATTTTACGAGAAACAATGCACTTACAATCCCGAAATGCGACAAGGCGTTATGCGAACAAAGGGAACTAGCTCGAGGCAGCGCGGAAATTACGGAGACTATAAGGCCGTAAGAACCAAGAACGATACATATTACCCGACTACGCTTCTGGATTTTGCGGGTGTGCCCGTAAACCAACTGCTCCACCCAACCCAAAAGCCTGTCCCGCTGCTGGAATACCTGATACGAACCTACACCAACGAAGGCGAAATCGTCCTTGACTGCTGCATGGGCAGCGGGTCTACCGGCGTGGCCTGCGTCAACACCGGGCGGCGATTCATCGGCATGGAGCTGGACGATGGCTATTTTCAGGTAGCAAAAGAGCGGATAGGGGCGGCGCGGGCCGCCAAAGAGTAAAACTGAAACCGCCAAACGTTTGGCGATTTGGCCGGGGAGGTGAGCAAAACGAAACTATTTCAAGGGCAAAGTCTTTTTCGATGGCTTTTCGGCAAGGACAACGGCAAGGTTTCACCCGCCGTAGAAAAGGCCATGCTGAACGCCTCCGATCAGCTTTATATCAAAGAACTGGCCCTGTACACCGCCATCGGCCTGGTGGCTGACCTGCTTTCCGGCTGTGAGATACAGGTTTTCCGGCAGGGACAGCCCGTCCATGACGGGAACTGGTTCCGGCTGAATATTCGCCCAAACGAAAACCAGTCAGGAGCGGAATTTAAGGCCCAAATCGTCCAAAAACTTTACTACGACGGCCAAGCCCTCATCGTCCCTCTGGCGGGAAAGCTCTATGTTGCCTCCAGCTTCCAACGGGAGGAATACCCCATCTTGGGGGACAAGTTCCTGAACATCTACCTGGAAAATCTCCAGCTTCAAAAGCAGTTCCGGGCCGGTGACGTGTATTTTCTGACGCAGGGAGACCGCAGCGTCCGCCGCCTGGTTGACGGCGTATTCATGGGCTACGCCGACCTGTTGGCAGCGTCCTCTGACGCAGTCAAAGCCGGAGCGGGCGAAAAATACGCGCTCCAGGTGGGCCGTCTCCCGTCAGGGACGCCGGAGGAACAGCAGAAGTACATGAGCAAGCTCCAGGAGAACTTGCAGGCATTTGTAAAAGCCGAGTCGGCGGCCTACCCGCTGACCAAGGAGCAGACGCTGACCCGCTTCTCCGGCGGCACGTCAGCCTCCACCAGCTCCGTCACCGACCTGCGGAAAGACGTTTATGCCGTCGTCGCCTCCGCCCTCCACCTGCCGGAATCACTGCTGTCCGGCAACATCACCAGCGTGGAGCAGGTGACAAACCAGGCGCTGACCTTTGCCATTGACCCGCTGGCCCAGAAGCTCAGCAGCGAGATCACCGCTAAGACCTGGACAGGGGAAGAAATCCTCTACCAGGGCTGCTGGGCCAACGTGGACACCAGTTCCATCGGCCACGTTGACCTTGTAAGCATGGCGGAGAAGCTGGACAAGCTCATCTCGTCCGGCATCTGCTGCATTGATGAAGTCCGGCGGCGCTGCAACCTCCCGGAGCTGAATACCGACTGGAGCGAGCGGCACTACCTGACAAAGAACTACGACACAGTGGAGAACACCATGGACCCACTGGAGGGAGGTGAAAACAATGCCTAAACGCTATTACGCACTGACCACCACCGACACGGCGGCGGACATCATGGTGTACGGCGACATCACCGCCTACCCCTGGGAAGAATCGGACGTGTCCGGCTACAACATGGTCCGCGATCTGGAGACTCTCCAGGCGCCGCGCATCAACGTCCACATCAACAGCTACGGCGGGGACGTGTCCGAGGCCCTGGCCATTACCAACGCCCTGCTCCGGCATCCAGCAGAGGTTGTGACCTTTGTGGATGGGTTCGCCTGCTCCGCTGCCAGCGTCATTTTCATGGCGGGCGACCGCCGGATCATGGCACAGTCCAGCAACCTGCTGGTGCATCCGGCCTGGGCAATGGCCCAGGGCAATGCCAAGTCCCTCCGGGAAATGGCGGACAACCTGGACACCATCACCGAGCAGTCCGTCACCGCCTACATGGCCCGCATCAAAAAGACACGGGAGGAACTGCTGGAGCTGATGGATGCCGAGCGGTTCCTGGGGCCGGAGGAGGCCCTGGATTGGGGATTTGCAACGGAAGTTGAGAATCTCTTCGCCCCGGACAAGCCGGAGCAGTCCGCCCGCCAGCTGGTTCACCGCCGCATGATGGCGGTAGTGCAGCCCGAACCGCCTACCATCAACACCACCACACAGTCCGCCGCACTGACAAAGTATCTGGCGGCCCTGAGAAAATTTTGAGGAGTGATAAAAATGCCCGTAACTATGCTTACCACCACCGACACGGCGCGGGAGATCCGCGAAGCCTACGAATCCGGTGACACCGCCCGCATCGAGCAGGCATACGCCCACCAGTCCCAGACCATCGCCAATCAGGTGGCCCAGCAGATGCAGCAGGACCTGGCGGACTACCGCGCCACCGCCGACAACAACATCCTGGCCCAGAGGGGCTACCGGGTACTGACCGCCAAAGAGACCGCCTGGTACAACAAGGTCATCGCGGCCATGCACAGCGTCAACCCCAAGCAGGCGTTTGCCGGCATCATCGGCAGCGACGCTGAAGACGACATCATGCCCTCCACCATCATCGAGGATGTGTACCGCCGCCTGACCGAGGAGCACCCCTTGCTCAACGTCATCACCACCCAGCAGGTGAAGTACCTGACCAAGTGGATCCTCAACCGGCACACTGCCCAACAGGCCGCATGGGGGACCATCACCGCCGCTGTGGCCCAGGAAATCACCTCCAGCTTTGACGTGGTGGACGTGAAGCAGAACAAGCTCTCCTGCTACGCCATCCTGGAGATGGGCATGGTGGACCTTGGCCCCACCTTCCTGGACAACTACATCCGCACCTGCATGTACGAGGCCATGTCCGCTGCGCTGGAGCAGGCCGTGGTGAGCGGCACCGGTATCAATCAGCCCGTCGGCATGGACCGCGACCTGGGCGACGACAGCTACAACGCCAGCACCGGCTGGGCCAAAAAGACCGCCACCGCCGTCACTGACTTTACTCCGGCTTCCTACGGCACCCTGCTGGCCAAGCTGGTGTATGACGCCTACGGCAAGCGCCGGAACTTTAGCAAGGTGACACTGATCTGTAATCTGTCAGATTATCTGACCAAGATCATGCCCGCCACCACCGTCCTGAACAGCGCCGGCAGCTACGTCAACAACCTGTTCCCCTTCCCCACTGACGTTATCGTGTCCAACTACGTCAGCGACGGCGAGGCCATACTGGGCATCGCCGAGGAGTATTGGCTCTTCCTGGGCAGCGCCTCCCGGAGCGGCGTTATCACCTACGACGACAGCTATCACTTCCTGGAGGACCAGCGGGTGTTCAAGGTCGTCCAGTACGCCGACGGCCGCGCTGAGGACAACACCAGCTTTATGCTGCTAGACATCTCCGCCCTGGAGTCTGCCTACATCACCGTCAAGTCTGCGGACGTTGAGACCGCCTGATGGAACTGGCAACGCTGACCGAGCTGGTCAAGTCGCGGCTTAACATCACCTGGGAGGACGACATCACCACCGCCAAGGTGACAAACGCCCTGACCGACGCCCTCCCGTCTCTGTGCGCCAAAGTTGGCCTGGCCTACGACTACGACGCGGACGAAGCCGCGAGCGCAGTCACGGAGCAGAGCGGAACGGCGGTGGACATCACCGCCCCGTCCCAGCTCCGGCACCTGCTGGTGACTTACGCGGCGTATATCTTCGACCAGCAGGGCCACCTGTTTGACGCCAACTATAGGACGGAGATCAACGCCTGCCGCCAGCGGTATGAGGTTCGGGCCATCGAGGCAGAGGAGTCGGAGGACGACGAAACCGAGGAGGACACCGACGATGGCACAGACACCGGTTAAAGCCTACAACGACGGCCTTGTGGTGGTGTGCCGGGAAACGCTCAAACAGTCCTCCTTTGCCGCCCGCATCGACACAGCGGCGGAGGAGGACCTGGAGGAACTCTATACCCTCTGCTTCGCGGAGCAGTCCCGCCGAGGACAGGATGTGGACTACGCCAACCAGATGGGCTACCGGCTGGACCGCAAAATCTCCACCCGGCGGCCGCCTGGCCTGAAAATTGACACCCAATGTGCCGCCAAAATCGGCGCAATGCTTTACCACGTTTCGGACGTGGACATCACGGAAACGGAAATCTATTACAGCCTGACGGAGGTGAGGGAACTTGCTTGATGAAATCAACGCCGCCCTGCTGACCTGCGACGCACACGTCTGCTATGGCACAGACCGTGAGTTGGACGGCACGGATATCTGGGATTACATCGTGTTCCGGCGCACCCGCACCGCCGTCCAGACCGCCCACAAGGGCAACTACAGCGACTACTACGAGATCAACATCGTCCGCCAGAACTATGTCCCGGAGGGTGAGGCCCTGACCGTGCTGGCGAAGCTGGCCGCCATTCCCGGCGTGAAACCCGCCAACGGGGAAATCGCCTACAGCACCACCGTTCGGCCCGGCACAAAAGCCCAACTGGAAATTGCCACGTTTACCGTAGTGGCCCCACACAAGGGGGCAACCTGATATGGGCGGCTGGTACAGCAGCGCGAAAGTGGACCTGTCCGGCATGGAGCGGTTGCAGGAAAAACTAGACAACTACGGCAGCGAGGCCCAGGTGGTAGTTGCAAAATACCTGGCAACGGAGGCGCTAGACCAGGTAGGCCCCGCCATTTCCCGATTGTTGCCGGTATCGGGCCGCACCTTCGCCGGGCACCAGCTGGGCGCAAGGGCGGCGGGATATCGGGCGGTATTCATGACCGCCGGGGCATCTGTGGACGGTGTGACCATCCGGTCCGCCCCGGAATGGGGCTATCTGTACTTCCCGGATGACGGCAAGAACACCAAGCGGCACCGGGGCAACCAAAAGTTCATGGTTCGCGGCGCCCAGACGGCCGCGCCGGATATAGCAAACGAAATCTGCACCAGACTGGTGCAAAAATTTGAGGAGGGATAACCTATGGACACCAATACCGTTTTTTCGGAATATTTTCTGGATCAGATTGGCATCAAGGTTGACGGCGCGACCGAGGCGACGCTGGTTGACTGCGTGGGCAGCCTGAAAGAGGAGATGGAGATGAAGACCATCACCAAGAAATGCAGGGGCCGCGTGAAGAAATCCAGAACAAAGCCGGATTCCGGTACCGTGACCGTCACGGCGCACATGCCCTATGCGCTGCTGCTGGACATCTACAGCGAGGAAGAGTTTGCCTCCGGCGTCTACGGCTACGGCACCGACAGCCTGCACAAGGATTGCGTCCTGACCGCCAAGGTGAAGGACGAAGACGACAATGTGCAGTACAGAGCCTACCCCTGTGCCGTGGCCACCGCCGTCTCTGTCGAAATCGACGACGACAATGAGGAAGTCCCCATGGTGGAGCTGGCCTTTGATGTCACCGCCGACGACAACGAGATCATCCGCTACAAGGCCCTGGCCGACGAAATCGACACCACCGTTGCCGACGACTGGATGAGCAACTGGACCACTGACCTGATCGCCGCCACCGTCTGACTGAAAGGAGCATAAAAATGGCAACCAAGAAAACCACCAAAGCCACTGAGACTGTGGAAACCGCCCCCGCCGCCGTGGAGGAAGCGGCCACCGTTGAGGCC
>JAJQAS010000254.1 GCA_021203685.1 Clostridiales bacterium
CCGCTCCGCTCATTCCAATGATGCCAAACACGTCCCCATCCTGAATGGTCAGGTCGATGTTGTGGATGGCGGTAAAATTTCCGCCTCTTACGGCAAAGTTTTTCGACAGGTCTTTGACTTCAATCATGGATCGGCGTTCCTTCTCTCTGTACGGTTTCTCTCCCGCGCCGGAAAACCGGCGTGGGGGCTTTGCTTACTCGCTCTCGGTGCTGCCGCTGACGACGCCGCCCTCCACCACCAGAGTCTCCTCGTAGTCCAGGCCGTAGGTGTCTGCCAACGTTGCCTCATAGTCGGCGTGGAAGAAGTTCTCCTCCCCCAGCGCCTCGATCTCCTCGTTGAGCCAGTCCAGCAGGGTGCTGTTCCCTTTGGTGACGGCAGGGGCAATGGTGTCCTGGCTGCCCAAGGATGGGATGCCCACAGTGTACCCCTCGTTCTCCAGCGCAAATGCGATGACCTCCGTGTTGTCGTTGGCCCAGGCCACGCCGTTTCCGTTCTCAAGCGCATTCTTGGCGTTGGCGTAAGTGTCGTACTTTTGCAGGGTGATGTTGGGATAGTTCTCGGTCAGATAAGTTTCAGCGGTGGTGCCGGAGATGACGATGATCTCATCCTCCTCGTTCCAATCCTCCAGAGAGGTGATCACGTTGTCATCCGGGGACACAACGCCCAGAGATACATTCATGTACGGCAGAGCAAAGTCCACTTCCTCCGCCCGCTCTTCAGTGACGGTGAAGTTGGCCAGAATCACATCGACCTTGCCGGTCTGGAGGTACTCGATGCGGTTGGCTGCCTCGGTAGAGACAAAGTTGACCTCTACGCCCAGATCCTCGCCAATACGGTTGGCAAAATAGATGTCATATCCCTGATATTCCCCGTTTTCGTCTACATAACCAAAGGGAGACTTATCGGAGAACACGCCGATATTGATGGTCCCGCTCTCGACGATCTCATCCACCGTGCGATAAACCACGCTTTCGGTCAAATCGTCCGATTCCGTGCTGGCGGCGGCGGAGCTGTTCGTATCTGTGCCGTCGGTAGTGCCGGAAGACGAGCCGCAGGCCGCCAGAGACAGCGCCAGTGCCAGTGCGAGCAGGATGCTTGCTACTTTGTTGAACTTTTTCATCATGTTCCTCCATTTCCGGGCTGTTCGCCCTGTAAAAAAAGATTGGATGCGGGATGTATATGGTTTCACCTTTTCCGTTCAAAGGTAAAGGTTTTCAGAAATTGCTGCGCCCGTTCCGTCTGTGGGTGAGCGAAAAATTCCTCTGGCGGGCCGCTTTCCACGAAATTCCCTCCGTCCAGAAACAGCACCCGATCCGCAATGGCACGGGCAAACTGCATCTCGTGGGTGACAATCAGCATAGTGCGTCCCTGTTCTGCCAGATCAAGAATCACCTCCAGTACCTCCCGAACCATTTCCGGGTCAAGGGCGGCAGTCACTTCGTCAAAGAGGAGAATTTCCGGGTGCATACACAGCGCCCGCACGATGGCCACCCGCTGCTTCTGTCCGCCGGAAAGCTGTCTGGGGAAGCTGTTCGCCTTTTCTGACAGTCCCACTCGGCGCAGCAACGCCATAGCCTCCTCTTTGGCCTCCGCTTTGGCGCGCCGCTGCACCTTGGTGGGCGCCAGCAGAATGTTGTCCAGCACAGTCATGTGGGGAAACAAATCATAGCTCTGGAACACCATGCCTATTTTCTGCCGCAGGGTGCTGAGATTCCTATTGTCTGCAGCAATACGTTCCCCGTGAAGGCGAATCTCTCCGCCCTGAATCGGCTCCAGCGCATTGATACATCGCAGCAGCGTGCTTTTTCCGCACCCGCTGGGTCCTACGATGACGATCACTTCGCCCTTACAGACCCCAAAACTCACATCGTTCAGCACAGTGAGGGCATCGAACCGTTTGACCAGATGGCTCACAGTGAGAATCGGTTCCGGCATATCGGTCACCTCCATTTCTCTTCCAGATACCGGGCCAGCAGGCTGATGGGCCAACAGGCCAGAAAGTACAAAAGGAATACCACCAGATAGATGCCAAACGCCGCATTGGGGCTACTGGTGCGGTTGGCCTCGATGATTTGCTGCGCTACCTTCAACACCTCTACTACGCCGATCATCACCACCAGACTGGTGGTTTTGATCATCCGGGTGATGAGGTTGATGGAAAGCGGGAGCAGCCTCCGCGCTGTTTGTGGAAGAATGACATACTGATAGGTCTGTCGTCTGGTCAGCCCCAGGGCTGCTGCGCTCTCGTATTGGTGGAGCGGGATGCTGACCAGGGCGCCCCGCACCAAATCGGCCATTTCCGCCGTCCCCCAAAGGGTGAACACAATCACTGCGGAAAGTTCCCCAGAGAGGTTCCAGCCAAAGGCCCGTGTGGTGCCAAAGTAGACCAGAAACAGCAGCACCAGCTGCGGCATGATGCGGATGATCTCCAGATAACATCGGAGGATGGCCCGACAGACTGGATTTTTCCATGTCATCAACGCCCCCAGTATAATTCCCAGAGGGAGACTGATGGCGATGGAAATCAGGCTGATTTTCAGCGCCACGCCTAATCCGCCTAGCAGACGGGCCAGATTTTTGCCCTTCAGCAGAACGCTAAGCCCCAAATCCGGCATAGCGCACCCTCCTCTCCAACAGGCTGCCCAGCAGCGACACTGGCAGCAAAATCAGCAGGTAGAACACCACCAGCAGGAACAGGCTCTCCGTCGTTTTGGCGTACAGGCCGATCAGGTCCTTTGCCGTGAACATCAGGTCCATCAGGCTGATGGCGCTGAACACGCTGGTTTCCTTGAGCAGAAAAATGACATTGGCCATAAAGGATGGAACACTCATGCTGAACGCCTGTGGCAATATGACATAACGCATGGTTTGAAATCTGTTCAGCCCCAGACTGTAAGCGCTTTCTTCCTGGATGGGAGCCACCGACTCGATGCCACTCCGAAAGGCTTCCGCCATATAACTCCCGCCCAAAAACGCCAGACCGAACACGCCGCAGGTAGCCGCATCGGTAGAGATACCGATTTTCGGCAGCCCATAATAGATGAAAAACAGTTGGATCAAAAGCGGTGTGTTGCGGCTGACCTCGATGTAAGCGCCAACAATGACGCGCAAAAGCGGTATCCGTTCGTACTGAACCAGCATACACCCCAGCCCCACGAGGATCGAAAGCGCAATGCCCGCAAATCCAATTTTTACGGTCAGAACCGCCGCCGCCTGATACAATGGAAGGTAAGTCATAATAAATTCCCAGCTCACAGCACTGCCTCCATTCTATGTTTCAGATTTAGGCGCAAAAAAACAGGAGCAACCTTCTGTGCTCCCGAACAAAACTGGACGGCGCGGCGAAAAGCTGCGCAGGGGCGCATAACAGCTTATGTCTGCGCTCTGCCTGTGGACCCTGTCCGGGAGAAGATGATCCGACAACAACACATCATGAAATATTTTGTACCGGTCATGGACGTTGCCTCCTTTTTGCGGGCCTTTCGCCGTCGATGGCTGCATTATAGCGTCATTTACCAATCAAGTCAATAGGAATAATAGGTTTATAGGCGAGGTTTGTGAGATAAAGCAAAAAATAAGCATAGTTAAGGCAATATTTTGTGTGAAACGGCTGTTCGTCGGACGGAAGCGCCTCTTCGCAGACAAACTCTTTCATTGTGTACGTCCTCTCTGTCGGGAAACACCATGCGTTGACGGTTGACACGGCGGACATTCAGCGCTATAATTCCTATTAACATATTATGATACTGGGTAATTATCGAGGAGATGAAGCCAGTATGACGCTGATTCAACTGTCGTATCTCATCACGATCGCGGAAACCGGTTCACTGAACAAGGCGGCGGAACAGCTCTATGTGTCCCAGCCCTCCTTGACCAATGCGGTCAAGGAACTTGGGGTCACGCTGCTTTATCGCAGCGGGAAAGGGGTAACGCTGACCAACGACGGCGTAGAATTTCTGCAATATGCCAAAGAAATCTATCGCCAGTACGAAAACCTGATGAGGAAGTACGGAAAGGGCGGCTCCTATAAGAAAAAATTCGGTGTCTCCACCCAGCACTATTCCTTTGCTGTGAAGGCATTTGTGGACATGGCCCAGGAATACGATATGTCCAAATATGAGTTCGCCATCAAGGAAACCAAAACGCGGGAGGTTATCAGCGATGTCAACACCCTGAAAAGTGAGATCGGCGTGTTGTACCTGAGCGACTTTAACCGCAAGGCAATGGAGAAACTGCTCAATAACGCCCATCTTGAATTTCATCCTCTGGTGGCTTGCCGGGCCTACGTATACCTGTGGCGGGGCCACCCGCTGGCAGGGGAAACGTCCATCCGCTTCGAGCAGCTGGCGCACTACCCCTGCCTGGCCTTTGACCAGGGGGACAACAGCTCCTTCTACGACGCGGAGGAAATTCTCTCCACCAGGGAATATGCACAGGTCATCAAGGCGAATGACCGGGCCACCATGCTGAACCTGATGGTGGGCCTGAACGGGTATACGCTCTGCTCCGGTATCATCTGCGAGGAGCTGAACGGGTCAGACTATGTGGCGGTGCCCTTTCAGGACGATGGGACGGATTCGGAAAGCGTCATGGAAATCGGCTACATCACCCGGAAAAACCTTGTTTTGAGCAAAATGGGAGAAAAATACATTGAAGCCATGAGGCGCTACCTTGCCGCCACATAAATTGCAAAGCATTCCTGCCCGGTTATAGCGTCAGGCTATATGCGGGTATTTTCTTTCGGTATTGGACGGATTCAACGGTCAGTGTTACCATAACGGACAGAAAGGGGGATGCGCAATAAAGAAACGAGAACGGCTGGTCCTTCGTCATGTGAGCAAAACGCACTCCGTCCGATGTACGCGCCTCCTGGGGCCACGAATGTGGGAGCGTAACGGAAGTTGAACAACGTTTGCATCCGTCCCTGGGAGGGACTGTAACAGAAGCAATTCACGAAATAACGAAAGAGGTACATCATTATGACCATTGATTATCTGGAATGGGGCGCGCTGCTGCTTGCGGCAGCCTTTTTCGCCCTGCTGTATTACCTGGACCGAAAGCGACACGTGGACTTTGGCGTCCGCACCATTCTCGCCCTGGGCCTGGGCATTGTCGTTGGACTGGCCTTCAAAGGCCACTATACCTATGTAGCCGCCGTGGGTACCATCTATGCCCATGTAATCTCCGCTGTGGTGGTGCCGCTGCTGATTTTCAGCATCACCGCCAGCATCACCAATTTGAGCAGTTCCATCCGTTTGAAGAACATCGGCCTGAAAACCGTGCTGTTTCTGGAGCTGAACACCCTGATTGCCAGCATCATCACCCTGCTTGCCAGCATCGCCACCAATATTGGAGACGGGTTCGTCTACGAACTGGCCACCGACTATGAGGCGACGGAAGTCCCCACCTTTGTGGACACCATCATCAGTCTGTTCCCCCAGAACCTGGCCTCCCACTGGGCGGATGGGGAAGTCGTTCCCATTGTCCTGTTCGTCATCCTGGTGGCCCTCAGCTACAACGCTTTGGCGGCGGAAAATGCGGAACAGGTTGCCCCGTTCAAAGCCTTCATCGACGCGGGCAATCGGGTCATGGGGAAGGTCGTCAACATCGTTATCGGCTTTACCCCCTACGCGGTGCTGTCGCTGGTGGCCAGAGCCGTGAGCAGAAACGCCCTCAGTGACCTGCTGCCGCTGCTCAGTGTGTTGGTCCTGGCTTATGTGCTCTGCGCCGTTCAGCTCTTCCTGGTGGAGGGTGTATTGCTAAGGGTGATTGGCCGCCTGAACCCTATCGCCTTTTTTAAGGGCATTTGGCCTGCGGGGGTGGTGGCGTTCACCTCCCAGAGCAGCGTGGGGACCATTCCTGTCACCGTCAACCAACTGACGAAAAAGCTGGGCGTCAACGAGGACATCGCCTCTTTTGTCGCCAGTCTGGGGGCCAACCTGGGGATGCCCGGCTGCGCAGGGGTCTGGCCGGTTCTGCTGTCGGTCTTTGCCGTTCACATTCTGGGCCTTGAATACTCCGCCGCCCAGTATGCGTTCCTGGTGGTGCTGGCCGTAGTGGTCTCCGTCGGCACGGTAGGCGTGCCCGGCACCGCCACCATCACGGCCACCGCCGTTTTCACCGCCGCCGGACTGCCGGTGGAGGTCATCGTCCTGCTGTCTCCCATCTCCAGCATCGTGGACATGGCCCGCACCGCCACCAATGTCGTTGGCGCAGCGACTGCGGCTACCTTAGTCGCCGCTACAGAGGAAGGTCAACTGAACCGCGAGGTTTACGACCAAAACCTCCAGGGGAAAAAGAGCGATAGAACGATCCCCCAGCAGGTGTGACCGACGCTGACAGCCTGCTCGCCACCTGGCCATTCCCACTTGTGGGAACTCAAATCACAGTTTGCCCGGTTCCAGCGGCTGACTGAAACCGGGCGAATTTTTTAGCCGGAAACAAAAAAAGAAGGAAGGAGCGTCACAGATGGAACGGGGCATTGAGACAAAATGTATTTACGG
>JAJQAS010000066.1 GCA_021203685.1 Clostridiales bacterium
TTTAACCGGCTGCTGCGCAAGTCGATGCGCCGCCGGAGGAGGTAGTACCGGCGAAGGTGCCAGAAAATGTTCCAGCCCTTCTGTTCGTCGTCGTCGCAGAGGATGATGCGGTCGGCGGAGGCCAGTACATCGTGAGCTGCCGTCCAGGGGGTGTCGTGGAAGATCAGGGAGTCCCGGCCTTCGGCCTCCTGCTGCATGGAGAAGGCCAGATCCAAATGGTTGTGCATCTGCAAAAACTGGGTGGCGTCCCCGAAGATGTGGTACGCCACATGATGGTCGGGGGAGAGGATGTTGGTGAGGATGGCGTATTTCAGCAGCGCCGCGCCGTAGTGGCCGAAGCCGATGAGCACGATGCGGCGTTCCCGGCGCAGCAGCGGCTTTTGCCGCCAGTACTCCCGGGCGCAGCAGTCGTAGCAGTGGAAGAAGTGGATGTTGCCGGAGAGCATATCCTCCCCGTTGACCGTCCTGGCGTAGACCTCCACCGGCAGGTCGGAGATGTTGACCGCCCTGGGGTTGACGCCGATGTCGTTTTCCCGCATGAAAAAGACGCTGCACCGATTCCCTTTGTTGCCCTTGACCCGGGCGATGCGCGCCGGGGAGACGTTGGCAAAGAGACAGGGATAATCCGGCGCTTCTTCCATCTTGTCCCGGCTCTGGCCGTAGATGATGACCGCCTGGTCGTCGCTTTGAAAAATCTGCCGGGCGAGAGTGGCGGATTCGATGCCCGTGTCCGCGAAGTAATACCAGTTTTTCCGCCGCTGGAAGGACAACCGCAGCAGGGGGAACCCCTCGCTGGCCAGGAAGGAGATCAGCGCGCTGATCAGCGTGACCAGAATGCCCGTGGACAGCAGCACGAACACGGTGCCGATGGCCCGGCCCAGCGGCGTGACCGGCGCGATGTCGCCATAGCCCACCGTGGTCAGGGTGGCCACGGAGTACCACAGGGCGTCGATAAAGGTGTTGATGGAAGACGTTGGCTCGGGGTACTCTGCCCGCATCAGCAGGAGCAGCAGGGAAATATAGACCAACACCACCACCAGGATGACGGTGGTGAGGAATCGGCGTCTGCTTTTCATGTTTTTTTTCCTCATTTGGCAGGGAAGGCTCTTCTGACAAAACCAGTATAGCGGATTTGCCGCAAAAAGGCAACGCAGAATTGACATTCTCACAAAAATCGGGTAGAATAGGACCCGCAAGGAAGCTGGACAGCCGCGTCCGGGGGGCGAAAGGCCCCCGGATGAGGAAAGTCCGGGCTCCACAGGGCAAGGATAACGGGTAACGCCCGCCGAAGGCGACTTCAGGACAAGTGCAACAGAGATATACCGCCGGCCCCTGGCCGGTAAGGGTGGAAAGGTGAGGTAAGAGCTCACCGGCGGACTGGGAACAGCTCCGTCCTGTAAACTCTATCCGGAGCAACACCGTGGGGGAACACAAAGGCCGGCCCGGCCGTTCCCAGGAGGTGGCTGGAGCCTGGCGGCAACGTCAGGTCGAGATAGATGGCTGTCAAAACAGAACCCGGCTTACAGGCTTGCTTGCAAAAAGGACGGCGTTGTGCCGTCCTTTTTTTTGTGCCTGTTTTCATTTTTGCGGTCATCCCTTTTCCACAGCCGCGTGCGGGAAACCCCGCTGGCCACTGGACACTAATTCCCGTTCAGCCCACTTCTTCCTCCAGCCGCTCCGCGTGGACCTGAATGACCCGCCGCCCGGTCTGGCGCAGCCGTTCCACCGTGGTGGCGTTGGCCAGCTCGTCGGTGATGAGGGTCCAGGAGCCTTCATAGGTGCAGCTGCCGTACTCGTTCTGGTGGGCGCTGCCGCTCATGATTTTGGTGTGGTCGGCCAGAATATACAGCTCCTTGGTGGTGCGGGTGATCATGGCCTCGTTGATGCCAATTTCTGTGGGGATGTCGTAGCGGAACTCCCCGTTTTCGTACACGGCAGCGCAGCCCAGGAAGGTCTTGTCCGCCGCGATGTTCAACAGGTTGCGCATGACGTAGTCGCCGATCATGATATGGCTCCGCGCCTCGCCGCCGGTCAGGGTCACGGTGACCCCCTTGGGGAACTGCATCCCCACGGCCCAGCCGTTGTTGGTCATGACGGTGACGTGCTGCCGCTCCACGTATTCCAGCAGATTCAGCGCCGTGCGGCTGCCGTTGATGAACAGGTGGTCCCCGTCCTCCACGAACTGGGCGGCGTACTTGGAAATCAGGTCCCGGTACATGGAAATCTCTTCTTCTCTGGTCATTACATGGCGCTGGTTGACCACTGTGGCACCGCCGTAAAGCCGGCTGATGAGCTTCTGCTCTTCCAAATATTGCAGATCCCGGCGGACGGTCATCAGGGAGATGTCGAAGGTCTTTGCCAGGTCTTCCACCTTGACCTCGCCCTGCTCCCGAATCATCTGGAGGATGCGGTTTTGCCGCTCATCCACGGACTTGCGATCTCGTTTCATGTTCTCAGCTCCTTCTCTTGATCTGCATCTCAGTCTGCTGTCTGCCATTCCTCCAGGAGGCCAGGCAGCTGGGGCAGCGCCGTGATAGCTGGCTCCGCCGTCCCCTCCGCCAGGCCCTGGGGGCGGTACCAAAGGGCCTGTAACCCAGCCGCCTGTGCGCCGCGGACATCCTTCTCCAGGTTGTCCCCCACAAAGAGGCACTCCTCCGGGCGCACCCCCGCCTTCCCCGCGCAGAGGGCAAACAGCGCGGGGGCGGGTTTCTCCGCCTGGGCCTCCTCGCTGGAGACCAGAAAGTCGATGTAGGGCAGCAGCCCCAGCCGCTCCAGCTTGGCAAACTGCATCCGGGCGGTCATATCGGTGCCGACACCAATTTTCAGGCCCCGGACTTTCAGCTCCAGCACCGTATCCACCGCCCCGGGGGAGGGCTGCATCACGTCCAGCAGGGTATTCCAGTACAGGTCGGACATCCGCAGGGCGTGGCCGATGGGTTTGCCCAGTCGCTCCAAAATATTCTGGTAGCGGATGAGCCGGTTGTGGATGGCGGCGCAGCTGCCCATGCGCCCCTTCAGCTCCTGGTTCATATCTTTGTGGAGCCGCCGATAGTTCTCCGGGGCGATGCCCAGCTCCCGCTGCACGTAGTCCAGCACCGCGCCAAAGGCGACTTGGTGGGCGGCGTCGAAGCTGTACAGCGTGTTGTCAATGTCGAAAATAATTACTTTTATCATAATAACACAAATTGTCCCTTTTCGCAAGAAGCTATCTCACTGTTATATCTGCTTTTGCAAAATACTCTTCATTTTTTTTGAAAAAAGTTCTGAGTGAGGCAGCGCAAAATGACGCTGCACACTCAGAACTTTTTTGTATTTTTCATCTTACTTTCTGCGACCGGCGGAGCCCGCCGGCCGCAACGCTGTCAGATCAGTCCAGCAGGTCCAGGCCCTTCAGAGCCTTCTCGATCTCGGGGGCGGACATGACGTTGCGCAGGGGAATGACGGTGACGCCCTTCTTGGCAGCGCCATCGAAGGTCTTGGCGAAGTTGCGGGCGCAGAAGACCACGTCATAGTTCATCGCGGCGGTCTTGCCCTCGGAGACGGCGCAGTGGTGCAGGTCAGCGGGCTTGATCTTGTACTTGTCCATGACCTTCTGCACGGCCATCTTCATCATCAGGGAGGAACCGGCGCCGTTGGCGCAGCAGACCATCAGTTTCTTGTTGTCCAGTTTTGCCATGATAAAAAACTCCTTTATAAATAGATAGAAATATGTTCGCCGGGCCTTGCCCGGGCAGGGAGACAGGGTGTGACTTGCGTCTCAGTTGAAGCTCCTCCTACGGCGTCTGGCCCGTCGGCCAGACGCCGCGTTTATAAGGAGCTTTCCAGATGGAAACCGGGAACAAGCACTTGGGTGGTGATGTTTTTTCAGGAAAGGAGGGGAAACAGGCTGTTTCCGGTTACTTTCTGGCAGCCTTTTTCGCTTCCACATGCTCCAGATAGGCGTCGTAGTCCTCGGTGATGAGGAAGTAGCCCTCGGGGTCCATGCGGTACTCGATCTGCGGGATGGCCAGCAGCAGGATGACCACCAGCGCCACGCCGATATAGCCCAGGTATCTCATCAGGAAGGTGAACACAGGCCAGACGGTATCCCAGTCGAACATGCCCAGGTATCCGCCGTAGTCGGCCAGGCCGCACCAGCCAGCGATGATAGCCGCGCCAAAGACCTCGATGAGGCCGGCGAAGAAGGGGATGATGAGACAGGCCTTCAAGCCGCCCTTGTCGTTGGCGACCAGACCCATGGTGGCGTTGTCGAAGAACA
Source organism: Clostridiales bacterium (assembly GCA_021203685.1). Lineage (GTDB taxonomy): Bacteria > Bacillota > Clostridia > Oscillospirales > Oscillospiraceae > Onthomonas. The sequence continues at coordinate 4,259 of JAJQAS010000066.1, forward strand.
CGGGCACGAAACCACAGATAATGATAACAGGGGAACCGGCGAAAATCAAGACCAGGATGGCGATGATCTGGCCCACCAGACCGGCCAGGAAGCCGAAGGTGACAGCGTTGGCGTCGCCGAAACCGAAGCAGACCGCGCAGTCCACGCCGGGGACGGAGGAGGGCAGCAGTTTGTCCGCGATGCCCTGGAAGGATGCGGTCAGCTCAGTGACGAAGGTACGGACGCCCAGCTGGAGGATGGCCAGGTAGACGGCGAAGTTCAGGGAGGTGTCGAAGCAGTACCACACGAAGTTGGTGGTCTCGTCGATGTCGCCGGTGCTGATGAAGTAGGGCTTGCCGATGATGGCCATGATGGCGCCGAAGAAGACGGTCATCAGGATGGCGGTACAAACCATGTTCTCGTTGAAGATGGAGAAGAAACCGGGCATTTCCAGCTCGCCGACCTTCTTGATCTCGCGCTCTTCATGCTTGCCGCCGTCCTTGCCGAAGAACTTGTCGGCCAGGAACGCGCTCAGGCGGATACCGAACATCTGCTGGTGGGCGATGGCGAAGCCTGCGCCCTCGGACAGCTCCTGCATGGGCTTGATGGTCAGGTTAGCGCCGACAGCCCAGTACGCGCCCAGGATGACGGACATGACGATGAGCAGCGCGGTGTTGTTGCTCAGCAGGCCGGGCAGGGCGAACATGATCAGCCAGTAAGCGGTGGCCGCCTGCTGCACCTGGACGTGGCCGGTGGTGAACAGGGCGCGGCACTTGGTGATCTTGTTGAAACGAACCAAAAGGATGTTGACGATGAACGCGATGAGCAGCAGGGTCATCGCCTGGGAGAAGCCCTTACCAAAGACCTCTTCCACGCCGGCGGTGACGGCGTTCTGGCCATAGTAGGGGTCGATAACGGCGGCGGTCAGGTTGAAGCGGTCCTTCAAACCGGCCAGGATGGGACGGAAGGTGCTGGTCAGACCGGAGGAACCGGCGTTCAGGATCAGCATACCGATGATGGCTTTCAGGGTGCCGCCCAGGGTGTCGTACCAGGGCTTGCCCATCAGGCAGTAGCCCAACAGGGTCAGGAAACCGACCATGTAGGGGGCCTTCTGCAACACGTAGGTGGCAAAGAAGGTCCAAATCGCGCTCAGGACATTAAGAACGATCATGATTTTTCCTCTCTTTCAGTTTTTTGGTGTGCGATGTACATCTTACATCTCTTCGCAGGGGTACTTGGCCTCGGCGGCCAGGATGTCCTCGGGGGTGTTGGCTTCCATCAGGGCGTCCAGCAGTTCCTCGTTGGTGAACACGCCCATCAGCTGCTGGATGTTGTTCAGGTGCTCATCGGGGTTGCAGGCGGCCAGGGTGAAGAACAGCTTGGCTTCCTTCTTCTCGCCGTCTTCGTCCTCGCCGAAGTCGACGAGCTGCTTGGAGACCATGAAGCCGATGCCGGTCTTGTGGACACCGGCGGCGTTCTCCTGGGAGTGGGGCATGGCCACATAGTGGTCAAAGACCACATAGGGGCCGTATTTGGTGATGCAGTCCACGATCTGCTGATAGTAGTCGGCGTCCACGCTGCCGTCGGCAACTAGGGATTCGGCGCTCAGGCGGACCGCCTCCTGCCAGGTGACAGGCTCGTCGATGAACTTGTAGTGCTTCTTTTCAACAATCGTCTGTAAAACAGTGGCCATAGTAGCTGTCTCCTTTCCCCATTACAGGCAGGAACGATAGGGGATGTTCTGAGGCGCCTCAAAGCAGTCCTCGAAGCCCCGGCGGTGATGGTAATAGATCTTATCCTTGTCCTGGGGATAGACGTACTTGCCGCCCACCTGCCAGAAGAAGGGATGGAACTTGTACTCGTTGCGGTCCTTCTTGAAGTCGTAGAGCAGTTTGATCTCCTCGCAGTCGGCCTGGAAGTTGGTCCACACATCCCAGTGGATGGGCACGACCACCTTGCACTGGAGGTTCTCCGCCATGCGCAACACGTCGATGGAGGTCATCTTGTCCTGCATACCGATGGGGTTCTCGCCGAAGGAGCCGAAGGCCACGTCGATGTCGTAGTCCTTGCCGTGCTTGGCGAAGTAGATGGAGAAGTGGGAGTCGCCGGAGTGATAGATGTTGCCGCCGGGGGTCTTGACCAGGTAGTTGACGGCCTTGTCGTCCATGTCGGTGGGGCAGACGCCGGTCAGTTCTTCCCGGTCGGGACCGGTGGAGTCGGTGGTGACGATGCAGGTGCGGTCAAAGCTGTCCAG
>JAJQAS010000084.1 GCA_021203685.1 Clostridiales bacterium
GAATTGTACTATGCTGTCTTACTTTCCCCTGCAATCTACCATTTTTGGGGTGCTTTTACAAGAGGTTTTACCCGAACGGTCGAAAATCTGCTCAAACGGCAACTGATGTCAAAAATATCACGGGATTTGGCGGTAGATTTTGTATACTTTGACGGCTGTGGGACAAAAAATCCCCTGCCGCCCGATGGGGGCGACAGGGGGTGGGGGTCATTCGTCCAGTTTGAGCACGGCGAGAAACGCTTCCGTGGGGATCTGCACTGTCCCAAGTGTCCGCATCTTCTTTTTGCCCTCTTTTTGCTTCTCCAGCAGCTTTTTCTTCCGGGTGATGTCGCCGCCGTAGCACTTGGCCAGCACGTCCTTCCGCATGGCCTTCACCGTTTCCCGGGCAATGATCTTGCCGCCGATGGCGGCCTGCACCGGCACCTCGAAGAGCTGGCGGGGGATGTTCTCCTTGAGCTTTTCGCAGATTTTCCGGCTCCGGGCGTAGGCTTTGTCCTTGTGGGCGATGAAGGAGAGGGCGTCCACCTGGTCGCCGTTGAGCAGCAGGTCGACTTTCACCAGGTTGCTGGGCTGGTAGTCCGCCAGCTCGTAGTCCAGGGAGGCGTAGCCCTTGGTGTGGGCCTTCAGCGTGTCGAAAAAGTCGTAGATGATCTCGTTCAGCGGCATTTTGTAGTGGAGTTCCACCAGCGTGGTGTCCAGGTACTGCATATCCCCGAACTGGCCCCGCCGCTCCTGGCACAGGGGCATGATGTTGCCCACGTAGTCCTGGGGCGTGATGATGCTGACGTTGACGTAAGGCTCCCGCGCCTCGGCGATTTGCGCCGGATCGGGGTAGTTGTGGGGGTTGTCCACATAGACGGTGGAGCCGTCGGTTTTCACCACCTCATAGATGACGCTTGGCAGGGTAGTCACCAGATCCAGGTCAAATTCCCGCTCCAGCCGCTCCTGAATGATCTCCATGTGGAGCATCCCCAAAAAGCCGCACCGGAACCCGAAGCCCAGGGCGGCGGAGCTTTCCGGCTCGAAGGAGAGGGAGGCGTCGTTGAGCTGCAATTTCTCCAGCGCGTCCCGCAGGTCGGGGTACTTGCTGCCGTCCTCGGTGTAGATGCCGCAGTAGACCATGGGTTGGGCGGGCTTGTAACCGGGCAGCGGCTCCGCCGCGGGGCGCGACCCACCGGTGACGGTGTCGCCCACCTGGGTGTCCCGCACGTTCTTGATGGAGGCGGTGAAGTACCCCACCTCTCCGGCGGTCAGCACCCCGCAGGGGTCCAGGGCGATCGGTTCCATGTGGCCGCACTCCACCACCTTGTAAGTGGCGCCGGAGGCCATCAGTTTGACCTCCATGCCGGTGCGGATGGTGCCCTCCATCACTCGCATCAGCACGATGACACCTTTGTAGCTGTCGTACTGGGAGTCGAAAACCAGCGCCCGCAGCGGGGCCTCTGGGTCGCCCTCCGGCGCGGGGATGCCCTGCACGATGTCCTCCAGCACGGCGTGGATGTTAATGCCAGCCTTGGCGGAAATTTCCGGCGCGTCCATGGCGGGCAGGCCGATGATGTTCTCGATCTCCTCCTTTACCCGGAGGGGGTCGGCGGAGGGCAGGTCGATTTTGTTCAGCACCGGCAGCACTTCCAGGTCGTGGTCCACCGCCAGGTAGGTGTTGGCCAGGGTCTGGGCCTCTACGCCCTGGCTGGCGTCCACCACCAGCACCGCCCCCTCGCAGGCGGCCAGGCTGCGGCTGACCTCGTAGTTGAAGTCCACATGACCCGGCGTGTCGATGAGGTTGAGCTGGTAAGTCTCCCCGTCGTCCGCCTGGTAGCGCAGGGTGACGGCCCGGGCCTTGATGGTGATGCCCCGCTCCCGCTCCAGCTCCATGGAGTCCAGAATCTGGCTCTCCATCTCCCGGGCGGTCACTGCGTTGCATTCCTCGATGATTCTATCCGAAAGCGTGGATTTGCCGTGGTCGATATGTGCGATAATGGAAAAATTGCGGATGTTTTCCTGTTTCATCTATGGTTCTCCTATTTCTTCTTCTTTTCCGGCTTCTTCTCCTGTGGGGCCAGCCGCTGGTTGACCCGCCCGCCGGTGTTGTGCAAAATTTGCAGCAGCGACTGGTACAGGGCGGGGTATTCCCGCTGGAGGGCCTTCTGGTCCAGCGGCTCCAGTTTGTCCGCCGCGGACTTGTCCCTGGCCAGCTTTTCCAGCTCCAGGGTGATGGCGGTTTTGTCCCACATCATGGCGGCGTCCACCGCGCCGCCCCGGAACGCGCCCTCCTCCAGGGCGAAAAACGCCGAGAGATTGTGTTTGTTCACGCTGTAGATGCTGCGGAACACGGTATACAGGGCGCAGGAGAAGTAGTTGGAAACCGCCAAAATCAGCTCCCGGTCGCCCAGCCGTCCCAGTATACCATAAATCAGCGACAGGGTGTTGACCATCAGCTTTTTGTTCAGCTGGGCCATAACGCTGCCCCGCAGGGCGTTGTCCTTGTGCTCGCTGACATCGTAAAGCTCCTCGGCGCTGATGACCGTCCCGTCCTTGGACATGGTGCGACCCAGCAGGTAGTCGGCGGAGACCTGGTAGTAATCGCAGGCCCGGACCACAAAGGCCAGCCCCGGCTCCCGGATGCCCTTCTCGTAGTGGGAGAGCAGGGCCTGGCTGATGCCCAGGTCGGCGGCGGCGGCGCGTTGGCTGATGTTGCGCTCCTTGCGCAGCAGCGACAGGGTGCGGGAAAAATCGTTGCTCACGGAAATTCCTCCATTTTTCTCTCTGAGAGGCGTGGAAAGAGATGCTTTTTTAACAAGTGGTATTATTATACCGAAGTCAATACAGTTTGTAAAGCTATGCAAAAAATTTTCTTTCGTTCCCTTGCGGCAGAGAGCAGGCCCTGCTACAATAAATGTTACGATAAATGACTGCAACGCAAAGGGAGGACCCGCCCATGCTCACCCGCGAACAGCTCAAACAGACCAGACAGTGGCAGGCGCTGAACGCCATCTGGAAGACGCTGACCACCCAGCAGCGCCAGGCCATCGGGCCGGAGTTCCAGTGCCTGTCCGATTTCATCCGGGACAACAGCCGCCCGCCTGTGGACTATGCCGCCGAGGACGCGGATTATCAGTCCCACCTCTCCAACGACGCCTGCCGCTTCGCCCGGGAGCGGGAGGCCGCCGGGCAGAATATTTACGACGGCTTCAAGAAGATCATCTCCCGCAGCACCTTCGAAAGCCCGGAGAAGGTGATGGTCTTTTTTGACCTGAAATACAAACAGAAATACCCCTGGGTCACGGAAAACCGGGACGAGCTGCTGGAAATTCTGGATCTGGTCTGGAACCGGCTGGTGGACCGGGGCTTCGTGCCGGGGGAAGGGTTTCCGAAGTGAGCTGTTAGCTATTAGCTCTTAGCTTTTAGTTTGGCGGTGCTAAACGAGTGGCTAGTGGCTAGTAACGCCTGGCTTTTTTGAGATTCGATTATGGTTTGCAGTACCTGACTAACAGCTAATGGCTAACGGCTAATAGCTAATGAGTATACCTCCCCCGCTGCCCTTGCAAACAGCCTGGCCCCGGCCAGGGCCTCCTGGAGGGTGTTGCCGCTGGTGCCCACCTCCACCAGCAGGGACCCGGCGGTCAGGTGCTGGTTGAACCGCTGGCTGCGCAGGTCGATGTTTCGGGGCAGGGTGTCGTCCAGGGCCAGCATGGCCCCCTGGAGCTTTAACGCAAGGGTGAAGTTGTCCTCCCAGTTGGGGTGGGTCAGCCCGCCGTCGTCCGTCCCCACCACCAGCATCACCTGGGCCACCCGCTCCCCGTCGATGGTGGTGGTTTTGGCGTAGACGGTGCCGTCGCTGTCGATGAGGGCGTCCCGGTGGACGTCCAGCACCACCTGAATGGTGGGGTACTGCTCCAGATAACTCTGTACTCCCTCCAGCGAGCGGCCATAGGAGCCGCTGTAGCCGGGGTAGTCGTAGGTGGTGGTGTCGTGAATGACGGAGAATCCCATCTCCTCAAAGACTGCCTTCATCTCCTCCCCCACCCGGATCATGTTGTAGTTTTCATCGGTGGTGCGGATGTCGTCGCTCTCAACGTACACGTCGTCTCCGTCCATGGTATAGGCTTCAGTGGCGTGGGTGTGCATAATCAGGATTTGCGGCCCATCCGAGGCGGGCTGGAGGGTCAGGGACGGCTCCTCCTCCCAGTAATCTGCCACGCTGGGGTTTAGCCCCTCGGTGTGGTTGTCCACCTTGAGCTGGCTGGTTTTGATTTGGGAGAGGTCCAGGGTGATTTCTTCTGTTTCTGGTTCTGCATCGGATTCCGTTTCTTCTTCTTCTGCCTCCACTGATTCCGCTGACGTGGAGGCTGTTTCTGTTTCCACGGCGGAAGTATCCCCTTCCTCATCTGCCGGGTCGGTCTCCGGTTTTGCCTCGGATTCCGCCTGCTCGTCCGCCGTTTCCGCCTGCTGCGCCGCGCTGACCGCCTCCTTGCCCTGGGCCAGCAACGGGGACTGGTCTACCACCAGCTCCGCCCAGCCGTCCAGCAGGCCGGTTTCGCCCTCTGCCTGTCCCAGCTGATACTCCAGCAGGCCGGTGACAATGGCTCCGCTGGAGCAGAGGGCGGTTTTCGCGGCGTCCAGGTCGGCGGTGCGCCAGACCACCCACAGGGTGGAGGCCGCAGCCGCCAGCGCCATGGCCCGGCGGGGAACGGTCACATGCTTTTTCATTCGTACCACCTCTCGGGACAGCCTATGCCCCGGCGGGGCGGAGTATGCGTCCAGCCCCGGCAGCGGCCAGCGCACTCTTTTTTGCAAATGTAGCGCAGAAAGGGTTCGGATGGTGTTTTCTTTGCGAATTTTCTTGACAGCGAGGACCTCTGGCGGTACAATGAACATGGATTGTTTTGAAAAACAGGTGGCGCTGATTCTGGGCAGAAGCCGCCTGGGGTTCAATGGCTTCGCTTTGCGTGGAACTGTCCGTGCAGGGCGATTTTTTGTTGCGCACATGGGAGGCCGCCTGCGTTCCCTGACGGGAAGCCGACGGCGCGGCGTTCCCCTGTGGCAGCCTGACATTTCAACTGCGCAAAACAACACAAGCTGATTCAAAAATCTATTACAGGAGGTGTACAAAACTTATGCTGCAAACGATAATTGTCGCAATCGTTGTTGCAATTATCTGCGCGGTGGCGTTCTTCATTGTGGGCTACCAGTACCGCAAGAACGAGGCGGAAAAGGAAATTGGTTCCGCCGAGCAGGAAGCCACCCGCGTCTTAAATGAGGCCATCAAGGACGCCGAGAGCAAAAAGCGGGAGGCGTTGGTGGAGGCCCGGGAAGAGATCCACAGGGAGCGAAGCACCTACGAGCAGGAGGTGAAGGAGCGCCGCGCCGAGCTGAGCAAGCAGGAGCGCCGCCTCCAGTCCAAGGAAGAGACTTTGGACCGGAAGACCGACGCCATTGAGCGCAAGGACGAAAAGCTCCAGAACCGCCTGAACGCCGCAGAGCGCGCCCGGGAGGAGATCGAGCAGATCAAAGCCAGCCAGCAGGAGACGCTGGAGCGCATCTCCGGCCTGACGGCGGAGGACGCCAAGGCGTACCTCATCCATCAGGTGGAGGACGAAGTCACCCACGAGGAGGCCGTCAAAATCAAAGAGGTCAAGGCCAAGTTCAAGGACGAGGCCGAGGCTTACGCCCGGGAGGCCATTTCTCTGGCCATCCAGCGCTGCGCCGCCGACCAGGTGGCCGAGGCCGCCGTTTCGGTGGTGCCTCTGCCCAACGACGAGATGAAGGGCCGCATCATCGGCCGGGAAGGCCGCAACATCCGCACCCTGGAGACCCTGACCGGCGCGGAACTCATCATCGACGACACGCCGGAAGCCATCACCATTTCCTGCTTCGACCCGGTCCGCCGGGAGATCACCCGCATCGCCCTGGAGCGGCTCATCGCCGATGGGCGCATCCACCCCGCCCGCATTGAGGAGATGGTGGAGAAGGCCAAACGGGAGGTCGAGTCCGTCATCAAGGCCGAAGGCGAACGGGCCGTGTTTGAGACCAACATCCACGGCATCCACCCGGAGCTGGTCAAGCTGCTGGGCCGGATGCACTACCGCACCAGCTATGGCCAGAACGTGCTGAGCCACTCCATCGAGGTCTCCCACCTGGCCGGGCTGCTGGCCGCCGAGCTGGGGGCCGACGTGGCCACCGCCAAGCGTGCCGGCCTGCTCCACGACATCGGCAAGAGCGTGGACCACGAGATCGAGGGCAGCCATGTCCAGATCGGCGTGGACCTGGCCCGCCGGTACAAGGAAAACGAATATGTCGTCCATGCGATCGCCGCCCACCACAACGACGTGGAACCCCAGACCATCGTCGCCTGTCTGGTGCAGGCAGCGGACGCCATCTCCGCCGCCCGTCCCGGCGCCCGCCGGGAGAACGTGGAGAGCTACGTCAAGCGCCTGGAGAAGCTGGAGGAGATCACCTCCTCCTTCAAGGGCGTCAGCAAGGCTTACGC
>JAJQAS010000070.1 GCA_021203685.1 Clostridiales bacterium
AGTTTGTTTCACGTTGTTTAATTTACAAGGTACACAGTCCTCGCTGCAAGGTTCGCTGCGTTTCCGCTCCATCTTGCAACTTGGATATTCTATCACGCTTTCGAACGTTTGTCAAGCCCCTTTTTCAGATTTTTTCGAGAGGCGAACCGTCCACCCGGGACTTCTTTCCTCTCTCGAAAACCTGCTCCCCAAAGCCGGAACTTTTCCAGTCCGTTTGCTGAGGTTTTGCCGGGTTTTGACCCGCTCTCCTGAGCGCTTGGTTACTATACCACGCTGATGATTCGTTTGTCAACAGCTTTTTTCCGAAGATTACGCGCTTTTCTTGACCGAGCCGTGTGTGTCCTCTTTTGCAGTGGGTTTTGCATCGCTTACAGTCAGATGTCCGCTTGACACGGACATAAAATGAAAAATCCGCATTTTTCACAATACACCTTGCATTTTTCACCGGGATGCACTATGATAGTAAAACCAACGAGAGAAGGGAGGTTCCCGATTTGGCTGGAATGGTGCTGCGAATGCCGTTTTACGGCTCATACAATTCTGATTTTCTTCTGCCCGGTCAATGGGGCCACTATATGATAAGGAGGAGCATTTCTTATGCCGATCAAAATTCCTGATTCCCTTCCCGCCAGGACGACCCTGGAAAACGAAAACATCTTTGTGATGACCGAGTTCCGCGCCCTGCACCAGGATATCCGCCCGCTGAAGGTGCTGATTCTGAACCTGATGCCCACCAAAATCGTGACGGAGACTCAATTTCTCCGCAAGCTCAGCAACACGCCCTTACAGATTCAGGTGGAGTTCCTGAAAATGGCCTCCTACCAGCCCAGCCACGACCGTACCCACCTGGATTCCTTCTATACCACCTTCGATGAGATTCGTCACCGCAATTACGACGGCATGATCATCACCGGCGCGCCCCTGGAGCACGTCCCCTGTGAGAGCGCCGCCTACTGGCCGGAGCTGTGTGAGGTCATGGACTGGACCACCACCCACGTCCACTCCACCATGCACGTCTGCTGGGGAGCCTTCGCCGGGCTGTATTACCACTATGGCGTGCCCAAGTACGAAGTGGACCACAAGATTTTCGGTATCTTTCCTCACACACCGGTGCCGGAGAAAAAGCAGTCCCCCCTCTTCCGGGGGCTGGACGACGTGTTTTACGCGCCCCACTCACGGGCTACCGAGGTTCACGAGGAGGACATCCGTAAGGTGTCGGAGCTGGAGATGATGTCCACCTCCCCCCAGGCTGGCGTGTTCATGGTCAAGAGCAGAGACAACAAACGGTTTTTTATGCTGGGCCACCCGGAGTACGACGCGGACACCCTGGCCAGGGAGTACTGGCGGGACGTGGACAAGGGGCTGCCCATCGCCATCCCGGAAAATTACTTCCCCAACGACGACCCCACTCAGACGCCGGTAGTCACCTGGCGTTCTACCGGGCAGATGATCTACAACAACTGGCTGAACTATTACGTCTACCAGACCACCCCCTACGACCCCAAGGAGATCAGCCACGGGCAGAATATTTGACAGTTCATACAGAACGAAACCAGCGGCGCACGACCCGGCAGGAACGAGTGGTGCGCCGCTCTTTACATCCTTTGCGAAAATGTGGTATGATACCAGTACAAACAAGAAACGCTGGAGTTGGAACACCATGCAGTATCAAACCAATTCAGCCCCGGAGACCGAAGCCCTGGGCCAGAAGCTGGCCCAAAAGCTCTGCCCTGGGGACATCATCGCTTACACCGGCGACCTGGGGGCGGGCAAGACAGCCTTCACCCGCGGGGTGGCCCTGGGCCTGGGCATCCTGGAACGGGTGACCTCCCCCACCTTCACCATCGTCAACGAGTACGAAGGGGGCAGGCTCCCTCTGTTCCACTTCGATTTGTACCGCCTGGGCTCCTCCGAGGAGCTGTACGACATCGGTTGGGAGGACTATCTGGCACGGGACGGCGTCTGCGCCGTGGAGTGGAGCGAGGTGGCGGCGGACGCCCTGGAGGGCGGCGTCATCCGGGTGGACCTGCGCCGGGGCGACACCGACGACCAGCGGGTCATCACCATCGAGGGGGTGGAGGAACGTTGAACATTTTAGCCATTGAATCCTCGGCCAAGGCCGCGTCGGTGGCCCTGTGCCGGGACGAGTTTCTGGTGGCGGAGTCCTACCAAAACAGCGGCCTGACCCACAGCAGCACGCTGATGCCCATGTGCGAGGCGCTGCTGCGCAACTGCGGCACGGCGCTGGAGGACGTGGACCTGATCGCCGTAGCCAACGGTCCCGGCTCTTTTACCGGCCTGCGCATTGGCATTGCCACCGCCAAGGGGTTGGCCTGGCCGGGGGAGCTGCCCTGCGCCGGGGTCTCAACGCTGGAGGCCATGGCCTGGAACCTGTGCGGCCTGGCGGAGGGCGTGGTCTGCTGCGCCATGGACGCCCGGCGAAATCAGGTCTACAACGCCCTGTTTCAGTTGACGGAAAACGGCCCCATTCGCCTGACGGAGGACCGGGCCATCTCTCTGGAGCAGCTCTTCGAGGACGAAGAAGCTCGAAAAAAAATCCGGTTTGTGGTTGGCGATGGGGCACAAATGTGTTATGATTATGGCAAGAAATTGGGGCTGGACCTTCGGCTGGTTCCCCAGAACCTCCGCTATCAGCACGCCTATGGCGTGGCCCGCTGCGCCCTGGAGCAGGCCCGGGCCGGGAAAACCGTCTCCGGCGGGGCGCTGGCGGCCAACTACCTGCGGCTGAGCCAGGCGGAACGGGAACGGCTGGCGAGAGAGTCCGCCCAAAACGGAAAGCCTTAGCAGAAAGGGAGAAGTGAGTATGAATTATAAAGGAAACGACAAAATTCACATCCTGGAACATCCGCTCATCAGTCACAAGCTGGCCATCCTCCGGGACGAGAACACCGGCACACGGGAGTTCCGAGCTGTGGTGGCGGAGATCGCCAGCCTCATCACCTACGAGGCCACCCGCCATATGCCCACCCGCGAGGTGGAGGTGACCACCCCCTGCGGCGTGGCAAAATGCCAGATCCTCACCGGCAAAAAGGTGGCCATCGTCCCCATTCTTCGGGCGGGGCTGGGCATGGTGGACGGCGTGCTGTCCCTGCTGCCCTCGGCCAAGGTGGGCCACGTGGGTCTGTACCGGGACCCGGAGACCCTGGAGCCGGTAGAATACTACTGTAAAATGCCGGCAGACATCGCCGAGCGGGACGTTATCATCCTGGACCCCATGTTGGCCACCGGCGGCAGCGCCACCGCCGCCATCCAGTTCATGAAGGACTATGGGTGCCGGAACATCGCCATGATGAACATCATCGCCGCCCCGGAGGGGCTGGATGTCATCGCCCGGGACCACCCGGACGTGGAGATCTATGTGGCCGCTCTGGACGACCACCTGAATGAGCACGGCTACATCGTTCCCGGCCTGGGCGACGCCGGAGACCGCATCTTCGGCACCAAGTAAGGGTGTTTTGCACCTGTCAGAGGTAGAGTGTCGCCCGAAGGGGCTTCTCAGGGGCTGCGTCGGTTTGAATCTGCCGGCGCGGCCTTTCTCTGTCCGGCGGGGATGCGCCCGAACGACCGGATATTTTAGGGAAAACGGTCGTTTACAACCGGCCCGTTTCCTGATATAATAAATACTAGTTATCGATTTGAATCAGCCGCGCATTTTAGTGGCTAGTAGCTAGTGATTAGTGGCTAGAATGCGGGATTTTCTACTGAAATTCCACATCTGTTGAACAAAATTGCACCAGATGACAAGCACTATCCCCTCTTGCCTCCCCTGAAAGGGGAGGAGGGCCGCCGCCTTTAGGCGGTGGCGGAGGGGTTTCTAGCGTATGGCTGAGTAAAAGGGATAGTCAGATAATAAATTTCTGACAACTTCCAGAAAGGGAGGGTTTTCTGTGCAGAGGCAGCGGAGACGGCAACCGCCCCGGCGGGATGTGGGGCACGAGAAAAAGCGGCCCTGGATGCGAATTGAATATCTGTTGTGCGGTATTGCGCTGCTCTTTGCTCTCCACATGACCGGCACGGCGGTCAGCCGGGTGACTTACGCCGTGGGCGAGGCCGCCCGGGATGCCAGGGAGACCGAGTCCAACGAACCGGAGTACGTCACCTTTATCCGGGGCGTGGTCAGGCACGTTGTGGAGGACGACAGCGGAGACGAGGAAAACGAAGCCACGGCGGAGGACACCGGGGTGGACATCAGCCAGTTTGCCGACGATGACGGCTACGCCGGGCAGGTCTACGCCCTGCTGGAGGAGTACCCCGACCAGGTGGAGACCATCCTCTCCTACTACGAAAACGCGACACTCACCGTGGACGGCCAGCAGACCACCATGGGGGAGCAGAGCGGAGACGCCATCCCGGAGCGGCTGCTCCAGCTGGTGGTCAACAACGTCGAGACCATCGACTTTGTGGCCGACTACCCCACCAAACACGACCAGGATGTGGACATCGACCTGAGCGAGGAAGCCAAGAGCGAGGATGTTCCCCTCCTGCTCCAGTGGGACGAGCGCTGGGGCTATGAGGAATACGGCGACGGCCTGCTCTGTTACACCGGCTGCGGCCCCACCTGCCTGTCCATGGTGGCCCTGTACCTGACCGGCGACGCGGACATCACCCCCCTGGCGGTGGCCAACTACGCCGACCAGGCGGGGTACTACACCGACGGCACCGGCTCTGCATGGACGCTGATGAGCGAGGGCTGTGAGCACTTCGGCGTGACGGCTGTGGAGATGTATGTCTCTGAAAGCGGCATGGCGGAGCAGCTGGAGGCGGGCCACCCGATGATCTGTGCGGTGGGGGCGGGCGACTTCACCGCCTCCGGCCACTTTATCGTCATCTACGGATACAGCGACGGGGCCTTTCTGGTCAACGACCCCAACAGTCCCACCCGCAGCGCCCAGACCTGGAGCTATGACACCCTTAGCAGTCAAATCAAGAATATCTGGTATTATTCCCTTTCAAATTGAGGGAAATCGGTTATCAATTTGAATCAGAAATCGTTCAACCACCTGCCGTAAAAAGAGACCGCGCTCAACAGGTGCAGACCTTTTGCATGGCACTGAGCAAAAACGACAATCATAAAAAATCAAACCAGAGACGAGGCAAACGCCATGTACCATTTTGAATGTGATTACGCGGAGGGGGCGCACCCCCGCATCCTGGAGCGCCTGCTGGAGACCAACCTGGAGCAGAACGATGGCTACGGGGTGGACCCCCACTGTCAGCGGGCCAGAGAGCTGATTTTGGCCCAGTGCCAGGCCCCGGAGGCCGACGTGCACTTTTTGGTGGGCGGCACCCAGGTGAACACCGCCATCATCGCCGCAGGACTGCGCCCCTGGCAGGGGGTGCTCTCCGCCGCCAGCGGCCACATCAACGTCCACGAGACTGGCGCAGTGGAGGCCACCGGCCACAAGGTCCTGGCCCTCCCCCACCGGGACGGCAAGGTGCGGGCAGCGGCCATCGATCGGGCCATCCGCGACCACTTCGCTGACGGCAACGCCGAGCATATGGTGCAGCCGGGGATGGTCTACCTGTCCAACCCCACGGAGTATGGCACACTCTACACCAAAGCGGAGTTGACGGCCATCAGCCAGGTCTGCCGCCGCTGGCGCGTCCCTCTCTACGTGGACGGGGCCAGGCTGGGCTATGCCCTGGGCGCGGAGGGCAACGACCTGTTCCTGCCCGACTACGCCGCCCTGTGCGACGCCTTCACCGTGGGCGGCACCAAAGTTGGCGCGCTGTTCGGGGAGGCGCTGGTCATCACCGACCCGGCGCTGAACCGGGACTTTCGCTATACCATCAAGCAGCGGGGCGGGATGCTGGCCAAGGGCCGTCTGCTGGGCATCCAGTTCGAGGTGCTCTTCGAGGACGGGCTGTACCAGGCCCTGGGCGAAAAAACCGACCGCCAGGCCATGGCCCTGCGCCGGGCCTTCGAGGAAAAGGGCTGCGCTATGCTGCTGGATTCCCGCACCAACCAGCAATTCCCCATTCTGTCCCGCGCCCAGCAGGCGGCGCTGGCGGAAAAATACCAGTTCTCCTACTGGGAGCCGGTGGAGGAAGGCCGGGACGCGGTGCGGTTCTGCACCAGTTGGGCCACCACCGATGAGGCACTGGAGCAACTGATCGCGGATATTCGGATAAAACTGTAATCAAAAGTGCGGAAACGGAGAAAGCTCTCTGTTTCCGCACGTTATTCAGCACATTCTCTAAGAAATATTGTCAGTGGCATGGTTTGGAATTTACAAATCCCAACGTTGACAAAGCCGCTGAAATGGCCTATAATACAAATAGAAAGCGGGCGCTGTCCGACAACGGTTAGCCCAGTAGATAAAGCGTTTCTATGCTAAGAAACCGTCACCTGCCGGGGTGGCGGTTTCTGCGTTTCACGATGATCGTCACCGTATAGGCTCCGATGTGCAAAGTAATCCGCATGGCAACACCCCCTTTAT
>JAJQAS010000145.1 GCA_021203685.1 Clostridiales bacterium
AACCGCCGAGAACGGCCACCATCAACCCGGCGAAGGCTGTGATCAGGCCGAACAGGGCCGTCAGCCCAAATAATATTGTTGCCGCTGCTTCATGCTTCATGGGGGTTCTCCTTTCCCGGGAACAGCGGCCAGCGGAACTCCCAGTGGTCTCGGCCTTCGTGGATGCAGGTATAACACGGATAAGCGGTCTTAGGGCAGTTCTCGTGTTTGCACCCAGAGCAGTCCCCGCGCAGCTCCGCCTTGATTCCCTCCAGCAGCTCCACCGCCTGGATAGCGGTGTCCATGGCGTCCATATCGCCGCCAACGGTGTCCGCCGTGAACATTCCGGTGGTCTGCGCCTTATAGACGGCCTTGACCTCCCGCAATCGGCGGACGATCTCATCTGTGGTCATTGGTACCCGTGCCTGGGGCGCCTGGGGCGTGATGTTGTCTGTCATTGTGTTTCCTCCTTCTGTTTGTAGAGGGCGTCATACTTCCCGCCCTCGTTTTTGACTACGGCCTCGACGAACTCCCGGAGGGATACCCCCAGCGTTCCCCGGACGGCCTGCTCCGGGGTCAGCTTGCCGGGATGGATGGTAAACTCGTTCATGGGTGTGGCCTCCTTTGGGTGGGTGTTGGTGGTTATTGTTCAATATTTTGAACTTCCACGTCAAAAAAATAATCCGCGATGTCTGCGTGGGGAATGTCAAGAAGCCTCGCGGCAGTCAGGATTTCGTCCTGTTTCCATCCGACTTTTCCATTGAGCTTTAGCGATGTGCTTCTCTCAGACAGGCCTAACGCATTGGAAAAGTTCGTTTGCGTCCCGTATTTTTCAGTAATTCGTCCCAGTAGTTTACGGTAATTATAGGACATATTTTCACCTCCGTGTGTTCAATTTCTTGAACCATCGTTATCATACACCCTTTCCGTGTGCTTGTCAATAACTTTGTTCAACTTTTTTTACTTTTTGTTCAATCATGCCTTGAACTTTTGTTCAAGGCATGATATAGTAATGTAGGAGGTGGTCAGTGTGGCTAATACTTCTAGCAGATTAAAACAGATTATGGATGAACGCGGTTTGAAGCAGTCGGATATTTTAAGACTTGCTCAACCATATTGTGAGCAATATGGTGTAAAACTTGGCAAAAGTGATTTAAGCCAGTTTGTGAGCGGTAAGGTTACACCAGGCCAGTGGAAATTAACTATTTTGGGCCTTGCTCTAAATGTGTCTGAAACATGGCTCATGGGCCTGGATGTCCCGCCGGACAGAATATCACCCGATTGCAATGTGAATGTGGAGGAAACCCCTCACAGCGCTTATGTAATGTCCGAAAACGATACATTCCCTCAGCTGGACGAATTGAATTTGTATATTTCGCAGCTCAACGCACAGGGACTGCAAAAAATAATTGATTTCGCGGCGGTATTGGCTGGGAACCCAGCTTACCGCAAGAGTGCAATGGAAAAGTCGCAGACATCCGATGGGGAGAAATACATAAATAAGATGGGCTGACTCATCATTAAAGGAGGAACTACATTATGGCAAAGAAAAGGAGAACCTATTCCGGGTTTGAAAAGCAACGCGCAAGGGAGCTGGCCGGGCAGATCGGCGTAAAGGCCGCTTCCAAGCGGCTCGGCATTCCGGAAAGCACACTAAGAAGTTGGGGTACAGTAGCACCCCAGAGGCCCGCCGCTGCAAGGCCAGCCTCGCGTCCGCAGGAAGTCCGCAAGGTGCCCGCAGAACGTCCTATCCCAGAAAAGCTCCCATTTCCTATTTATCTGCAATGGTCTTTTATCGCCGTTGTTTTCTTACTCGGTTGCTTTGGTATGCTGCTTACGATTGGCGCGGCCGCTCTGCTGTTGGTGGCTATTGTCCTCGCGGTAATGCGTTGGCAAGATAAGGACCAATATTCCGCTTCGGCGAAAAAGCCCAATCCGGTGCAGGCCAGTTCCGAGAAGCCACCAGCATTGGAGCCGTCCGCTCCGACAGAGGAAAGCGCACCGTCAGTGGAGGAAGCGCCCGTAGCTGTCGAGACGCCTATAGAGGCGGAGGAAACGCCCGCTTCAAAGATGGAAGCTCAGGCTCCCACTGAGGAACCCGCTCCTGCGGAGAAGCCTGTAATTAAAAAGTATATGTCCGATTATCATTATGACGATGTGAAGCTGTGTGTCATCAAGGGGCAAGAGCCTGATTTTGATTCACTGCCCATCGGAACCGAATTGTTTTTCTGGACGGAGCCGAAAAACAAGCACGATAAAAAGGCTATTAAGGTCTGTACTGCGGGAGATAAAAAGGTCGGCTATCTTTACTCTGGGAGTTTGCGGGATATGACACGCGATTTCGTCCGTAGGGATGACGCAGTTATCGGCCAAGTCACTTATAACGATGGCGAATCTATCAAGTTCTGCATGGATTTCGTTCGTGACGATGACGATGATGATATCGACTTTTAATAGGAGGAGAAAACTATGATTATTACAACTTGCGAGACTATCCCCGGTAAGGAACTGGAGTATCTGGGCCTTGTGTCCGGGGCCATTGTTGCCGGTTTTGCTGGCAACCGAAAAATTTTGAACGCAGTAGTAGCTAAGATGGTCGGTGGGCTTGAAGAGGAACTTTCTTCCGCTGCAAGCGGGCAGGGTGCAGATGCCGTGGTCGGCGTAAAGTTTTTGTTTGAGCAGTCCGTCAACCTTGCCATCGGTACTGCCGTGAAGTTTAAATAAGCAAACTTCCAAACGTTTGGCATTTTCCACACGCAAAAAACCGCCCCGGTGCTGGCACACCGGAGCGGTTCGAGGGGGTAGTAAAGTTTTGACCAGCCTTACTACCCTTTTATTCTAACACACGTTTTCGCAGAATGAAAGGAGAAATTTGCATGAAAGCAGCAGCTTATGCGCGATATTCCACCGACAGGCAGACGGAGAACTCCATCGCCTATCAGCTGGCGGAAATACGGCGGTACTGCGCCGCCCACAGTATCGACATCGTGGCCACCTATACCGACGAGGGACAGAGCGGTACCAACACGGACCGGGCCGGGTTTCAGGCGATGGTGGCAGCGGCGCGGGCCGGGGCGTTTGAGGCTGTGGTGATTTACGATATCAGCCGGGGCAGCCGGGACGTGGGCGACTGGTTTTCCTTCCGCAAGTCCATGATGTACCTGGGCATTGCGGTGATTTCCGCCACCGGCCAGCGCCTGGGCGACCTGACCAACGGGCAGGACTTTTTGTTGGAGCTGCTGACCGTCGGCATGGGACAGGCGGAGGTGTTGGGCACCCGGCAAAAGTCCCTGGACGGCGTGGCGGCAAAGGCCAAAACCGGGGCCTTCCTGGGCGGCACCCCGCCGCTGGGCTATGACATCCGCAACGGGGAGTATATCATCAACCAGCAGGAGGCCGCCATTGTCCGGCAAATCTTTGAGATGTACGCCGCCGGGAAGAGCTACGACTATATGCTGGGCAAGCTGGTCGGGGCCACCGGCAAGCGTGGCCGCCCGCTCGGCAAAAATTCTTTCCGGGCGATTTTGACCAACGAGAGATATATAGGCGTATACACCTGGAACAAACGGCAATATAAGCTGCTGCGCAAGTGGGCCGGGGGCAAGCCAAACCCGGACGTGGTGCGCATCGAGGACGTGATACCGCCCATCATTGATGAGGGGCTTTGGGAAAGGGTGCAGGAACGAATGAAAGATAATAAGCGAAACGCCACCAACAAGGCGAAGCACAACTATTTACTGTCCGGCCTGATAGAGTGTGAGGAGTGCGGCGCTAACTTTGTGGGCCACACCACCACCAACAGCCGGGGCTATTCCACCCGGTACTATGTGTGTGGGAATAAATACAGGACACACACCTGCCATGCCAAAAATATAAACGCCGATGAGATCGAGACTTTTGTGGTGCAAAATCTCAAAGCCTACCTGCTGGAGATCGATTTTTCGGAGACTGCCCAGCAAATCGCGGGCCAAATCAACGCCGCCAGTGCCGACCTGTCCGCCGAAAAAGCGGAGCTTGCCCAGGTCACGGCCCAAATCAACAACGGCATCAAGGCCATCATGTCCGGCATGGACTTCCCGGAGCTGCGGGAGGAAGTGGACCGGCAGCGTGTCCGCAAGTCTGAGCTGGAGGACATCATCCGGCGGCGCAGCGCAGACCGCCCGGAGGTGGATCCGGCGGCCATTGAACAGCTGCTACGCGACAGCGTGGAGCAGTGGGACGAGGAGCATTTGCCGGAGATCATCCGCCAGCACGTCACAAAAATATACGCCCACACCGACGGGACTTATACCGTCAATGTAGGCGTACATTTGAGTGGTTGCGGGGGCCGGATTTGAACCAACGACCTCCGGGTTATGAGGATGACAACATTTGGATTCTTCAAAAAATGTTCCTATACGGGCGTATTTCTGTTGGTTTAGAAAGCCTTTTCAGACCATTTATACACAGTTCTTAATTCGCCGCAAACAGGGACGTTTAGGTTGGGGTAAATTTGGGGCAAGCGAAGCTCGTTAAGCTCCCTGTACTCGCTCCATTTTGACCCGGCACTTCTTCTTATAAAACGCGATGCCGTAGTGGATAATCTCCGGCGGTACATCAATTCCAAAGAACTCATCATAGCACTTCGCAGTAATTTGCTCCAGCGCTTCCTGGGCCTTCTGTTCCAGTTGCCGCTCGTCCGCAGTGTATTTCACTTCGATAATAACTGCAAAGTTCTTCTTCCGCCTCTTCACCGGTTCTACGATGATGTCTGCTCGGCCATTTCCGGCCTCGCGGTTGGAGAGTACCCGCCAGCCGTGGTTGCTGTTTAACATCCCCAACAGTATCCCGTGGTAGAAGTTCTCTCGTTTTTCCAGCGTTCCGCCATCCAGGAAGCTGATAGAATCAGCCATACAGTCGTTGAGATACTCCTGTATTTCAACAGGGTCACCATTTTCAACGGCGTCCAGCAAACTGCTCAGTCCCTCAGTGTCCGCAGAAATTTTGTCGGCGAACCATTCGTCGATTTTATCAATGAAAATGGTACGAATCTCCTGATTGGGAATCGTCAATTCATATTCACCGTTTTCATTCATTCCACGCTGGGTCAGATATCCAGTGGTGAACAAAATGCTCCACAAATGCTCTGGTTTCCGGTCAATTTCGGGATAGGTCAAATCCAGCTTTAGCTTTTTGGATACGCTTTCTCCCACAATCAGGTTTTCAATTTGTTCCCTGGTTTTCAAATCAGCCTTCTCCGCAAAGCGGACGATCATATCGTTGCTACTGGTGTTGGCCCAGAAGTTCTGTGGTCTAATAACCGGCTCATGTTGCAGATAATTGCACCAGTTTATAACATCCCATGGGCAGTAAACATTCGTTTGCCCAAAGCGGTAGCCATCATACCATTCCTTTGTGATCTCATAATGTTCACCTAAGTCGTAATAGCTGAGAATTTCTCGAACCTCAGTATCAGTAAATCCAAACCATTCATCATACTGAGCATCCACAATCGTGTTGACACTCAAGTTATTCAGCCCGGTAAAAATACTCTCCTTGGAAATACGCAAGCACCCCGTCAACGCCGCAAGCTGCAAGGCATCGTTGGTTTTCAGGGCAGCGTTAAGCATCTGCCGAATCAGCAGGATCATCTGGTCATAGTAGCCCCGTTGGTAGGCTTTGTCCAGAGGAACATCGTATTCGTCAATCAGGATGACGACTTTTTTGCCGTAATGATTGTAGAGCAATCGAGATAGAAGATTCAAACTCTCCTCCAGATTTCCCTCTTCCGCACAAATCGCATCGTATTTTTGCTGGTCAAATTTGTTCAACTGGTCAGCAGACAACACGTCATAAAACCGAATCGCCTCAGTGCTGATAATGCTCCACAGCCTCCGCCGTGCATCCGCAAAGTCCCATCCCTCCACACCTTTCAGACTAATGGAGATGACCGGATACTGCCCCATATGCTGTTCGCAAAGCGCAGTTTCTTTGGAGATGTCTAGCCCGTCGAAAAGGCTCTTGTCTGTTCCGACCTCGAAGAAATACCGAAGCATACTCATGTTGAGACTCTTACCGAAGCGCCGGGGACGGGTAAAAAGCGTCACCAATGCGCCTTGATTCAACAGGTCTCGAATCAAATTTGTTTTATCCACATAATAATAGCTACGGGTGCGCATATCCGTAAAGTTTTCAATGCCCAGAGGCAATTTCAGTTTGTTCATCTCTGTTCACCTCCAAAATGGGATGGCATAGTAATGATAGTTTAGCACAGATATAGTGGATTATCAAGCCGAGTTTTTATATAGCACGCTCAGAATAAAACATCGATTTGTCGAATATTGCAAATAAACAACTTGTATCTTTTAGCAAAGATGTTATAATGAATTTGCGAGTTTGCATTAAGGAACTTCTGATTAATAGAGGATTTCACTAATAAACTTAACAATTTACTGCAACT
>JAJQAS010000293.1:0-712 GCA_021203685.1 Clostridiales bacterium
ACGGGAGTGGATTATTCCGAAATGGGGCTTCATTACGGTTCCAGGAAGGCATCAAGAAAACAAATGAATTAGGAAATGGAGGTATGGAATATCTTTACTCTGTTCCTGGTCTACTAGGTGGAGCAATCGTGATGAACGCTGGTCGTGGCAGAGAATATAATGAGTCGATTAGCGATTATATAGTAAGTGTTCTTGTTTTTAAAGATGGAGAAATACATGAAATAAAAAAAGATGACTGTAATTTTGGCTATAGAAATTCAATTTTTAAAACTGGCGGTTGCGTAGTTATAGAAGCACTTATGCAATTTGAGAAAGGCGATTCAAAGCTCTTTGAAAAAGCGAGGGAGGAAAGAATTAATTTAGTGAAAAACGCACAAGATACTTCAAAGCCAAATTGTGGCAGTATTTTCAGTGTTTCGAATCCTTCTATTATGAGAGCTATAATGAATTATATTCCGGGTAAAGGAAGAGTTAGATTTTCACAAAAGACGCCTAATTGGCTTTTGAACGATGGTGGAACATTTTCAGATGTCGAAAAGTGCTTAAAGAAAGCACATTTCTTCCATAGACTATTTAGAAAGCCTATACAAGAAGAAGTTATTCTGTGGCGATAAATATTCGGTATCATTATATCTTGTGCCGATAATACGGAAAACTGTGAAAGTTTTAATAGGAACTGAGGGATAGAGTTGAGGGGGTATTTGAGGTATTT